>JAFSCH010000093.1 GCA_017436865.1 Lachnospiraceae bacterium | reverse complement strand
TACAATTATGAGTTACATCGGATCAGCTCGTAAGCATGGAATCAATGCTTTCACAGCTATCCGTGAAGCACTAAACGGAAATCCGGATATCATTTTCAACTAACGGGGTTCTGAACAGATACAGAAAATGAAAAAGTATCGATTATATTTACTACAAAGTATAATCGATACTTTTTGATTAAAAAATCGTAACTATTCAGTACCTTCATAGTTACGTGTCAAAATCCATCTAAAATTGCTTCGCAATGGGATTTTGACTTTCCAAATCTACGTTTTCTTACAGCATACGCAGTAAATGCGCATGCCTGCTGAACAGTTACAAAAAATCAACATATAAAATAATATTTGGTGAAAAATATGCACATAAAAATATATTGTTAGACAAATAAAAAGTATGATATAATTCTTTCAGATAACTAAAATTTGGAAAATGAAAAAAAGTCATTTGAAAGGAGAAAAAATAGTGGAAAAATTTCGTTATAACAATGCGGAAGAAAGAGTGAAGAGAATGAATCGTTTCTTCCTGTTAGCAGCCAATCTTGTATTTTTTGTACTAATCTTTTATCACATTATGCTTATTTTTGACGGAAATGAGAGAATGAAATCTTTGATATGGAATCTTGTGCTTATATGTGTGTTTTTGGTATGTAATATAATTGTTATACTAAAAAGTAGTACTTTAATATACTTTAAAACGATTGTGTCTGTAGAGATGGCAATTCAATTTATGATTTATATGATAACCACAGATGCTGCATATCTTGGGTTAATACTAATTGGTGTGTTAGCAGTTTCTATTCCGTATTATGAAAGAAAAAGCTATCGGATAACGTTTGTTGCTTATATGTTACTTTATATTGTTGGTCAAATACTTCGACAAGTAATGGGTGTTGCCGAAAGAGATATAAAAGGTGTATGTCAGGTTATCATGACATTGGCGATAATGGTTGTAATGGGTAGGTTATCAAATTTATGTAAGCAGTTTAGTGATGATGCTTTGGGGGCGATTGAGGAACAAGCAAAAGAGCAGGAAAGAATGGTAGAATCCATTTTAAATATATCGCGTGCAGTTAAGGAAAATTCGGATTCTAGCACGGAAATGATTGAAAAACTTTGGAATTCATCTGTAAAAACGACAGAGAGTATGAATAACATTACAGAGGCAATAGAGGAAGCATCAAGTAATATAGAGTCACAGACGGATATGACTCAGAATATTCAGGTAGCAATTATAGAAACAAAAGAACGTTCAGGTAAGATGGTAACAGTAGCTGAGGATTCTAGTCAAAATCTTCGTAGTAATCAGGAAATGATGGAACAGTTGAAACAACAATCAGAGAAGATTGCAGTTGCAAATGAACAGGTGACATCTGCCATGGAGAAGCTACAAGATAAGACCGCAGAGGTTGTGGAGATTACCGGAATGATAATTAGTATATCAAATCAGACCAAGATGTTAGCGTTAAATGCATCGATTGAAAGCGCAAGGGCTGGTGAGGCAGGAAAAGGATTTGCGGTTGTAGCTGATCAAATAAGACAGTTATCAGAAGAAACCAGGAATTCAACGGAAAGCATTACACAGATTATTAATGATTTGGATGTCAATGCGAAAAAGGTTATGGAATATGTAAAATTATCGGTAGAAGCAGCGAAAAGTCAGAATGAAGCAATTGTGATTGCGGCAGATTCTGTGGAACAGTTAGATAGTAATATCGGAGCATTATTAGGAGATATACATGAAATAGATGCGAGGATTGAGCATTTATCAGAAGCAAATGATCAGATTGTAGACAGTATTACGCAGTTGATGGGAATTACGGAAGAAGTTACTGCAAGCGCAGAACAAACGAACGAGAATAGTAGACAGAATTTGAATTATGTGGATGATGCTAAAAAAGCAATTCATAATATACAAAGTAGTGCTACTGATTTGGAACAGTTTTTTTAGATTTTTCAATGTGTGCATCACACGGAAAGTAATGAATTAGAAAAATGATTGACAAAGCAAGGGGAAAGGTGTACTATAATCAGCGTAAAGGCAAAGGCGTCTTTAAGTTTTAAATGGACTTAAAGGCGTCTTTGTCTTTTTTTTGTGCAAAAATGCGCATGATATGACTTTGAAGGAGGAAATGCAAGATGCATAAATGCGAGCAATTATATGAAGGAAAGGCAAAAAAGGTGTTTTTGACAGAGAACCCGGATGTTCTGATTGTATCTTATAAGGACGATGCAACTGCCTTTAACGGATTGAAAAAGGGTATGATTGTTGGGAAGGGCGCGATTAATAACCGTATGACCAATCTGTTGTTTCAGAAAATCGAAGAAGCGGGTGTACCGACTCATTATATTCAGGAATTGAATGACAGGGAAACAGCAGTTAGTAGGGTTGAAATTGTCCCTCTTGAGGTTATCGTGCGTAATGTTGCGGCAGGTAGCTTTTCGAAAAAACTAGGCATTGAGGAAGGTACAGAGTTAGCGGAGCCTACCATCGAATTTTCTTATAAGAATGATGAACTTGGAGATCCGTTGATTAACAGTTACTTTGCAAAAGCACTTAATCTTGCAACTTCAAATGAAATAGAAACGATAAAGAAATACGCATTTATGGTGAATGATATTTTGAAAGTAGAATTTCTGAAAGCGGGACTCCGTTTGATAGATTTTAAGATAGAATTTGGTCGCTTCCATGGAAAGATTATCCTTGCGGATGAAGTATCACCGGA
The DNA here is from genome assembly GCA_017436865.1 of Lachnospiraceae bacterium. GTDB lineage: Bacteria > Bacillota > Clostridia > Lachnospirales > Lachnospiraceae > COE1. Next base: position 50,552 of record JAFSCH010000093.1, on the reverse strand, counting down.
TACCTGCCGTTTGTGGGATGTAGAAAGTGGCGACAAGATGGACAAAGATCGTTTTCGCAGAGATTTAGGTAATGTGGAAGAGGCATATATAGAGGTAGCAAGAAGATTAGGATTAGAAATAGAGAAGGAGTAAACAGTGATGAGAACAGATATTTATCAATCGCCGTTATGTGAACGTTATGCAAGTAAGGAAATGCAGAGTATATTCTCGAATGACAGAAAGTTTTCTACATGGAGAAAGCTTTGGGTTGCCCTTGCGGAAAGTGAACAGGAACTTGGGCTTCCTATTTCTAATGAACAGATTCAGGAAATGAAGTCCCAAATCAGTAATATAGATTATGAGAAAGCAAAGCAGTATGAGCGTGAATTACGCCATGATGTTATGGCACATGTGCATACCTATGGTGATGCTTGCCCAAAGTCAGCAGGTATTATTCACTTAGGAGCAACGTCGTGTTACGTGGGAGATAACACGGATATTATTCTTATGCAAAGTGCACTTATACAAATAAAGAATCTGCTTCTCAATGCTGTTGAGGCACTTAGTGAGTTTGCGATGGAATATAAGGCACTTCCAACTCTTGCATATACGCACTTCCAGGCAGCACAACCAACAACGGTTGGCAAGAGGGCTTGCCTTTGGATGAACGATTTGCTGTTTGACATCGAACAGCTTGATTTTCAACTAAATAGTTTAAAACTGCTCGGATGTAAAGGAACTACAGGAACAGGCGCCAGCTTTTTGGAGTTGTTTGATGGTGATGAAGAAAAGGTGGAACGGCTAGAGCAGAAAATTGCAGATAAAGTCGGCTTTTCAAAATGTCAGAGTGTTAGTGGGCAAACATATACTAGAAAAGCTGATTTTGCTGTGTTGCAAGTGTTATCAGGAATTGCCCAAAGTGCATCCAAATTTTCAAGCGATATCAGATTGCTCAGTCATTTAAAAGAAGTGGATGAACCTTTTGAGGAAAAGCAGATAGGTTCTTCTGCAATGGCATATAAAAGAAACCCTATGAGAAGTGAGCGTATTGCATCCTTGGCCCGTTTTGTGATTTGTGATTTGCAGAATACAGCAATCACAGCATCTGCACAGTGGTTTGAGAGAACGTTAGATGATTCTGCAAATAAAAGATTATCTGTGCCAGAAGCTTTTCTTGCGACAGATGCCATTCTCAATTTGTATATTAATGTAATCAGAGGTCTCAAGGTGTATCCGGCTGTGATAAAAAAACATCTTGATGCAGAGCTTCCTTTTATGGCAACGGAAAATATTATGATGTATTGCGTAAAGAATAAAGGTGGAGACAGACAAAAGCTTCATGAGGCCATTCGCAAGCATTCTGTAAAAGCGGCGGAGCAAGTGAAGCTATATGGTGTAGATAATGATTTGATAGAACGCATAAAAGCGGATGATATGTTTGGGTTAACAGAAGATGAGATTGATATGCTACTTAATCCTGTAAAATTTACAGGTATGGCAGAGTATCAGTGCGAAACGTATGTCAAGGAAATCGTAAGGCCGTTATTAGAGGGCAATAAGCAACGTGAAAACGTTACAGCGCAGATTTATGTTTAGGAGGAATGCATATGCTTACATCAATTGTTGGAACAAACTGGGGAGACGAAGGAAAAGGTCGTATGGTTGACCTGCTTAGTGAAGATTATGATATTGTAGTCCGTTATCAAGGTGGAAATAATGCAGGGCATACTGTAATTAACGAGAAAGGTGAGTTCGTAATGAACCTAATGCCTTCTGGAATCTGCAGAGAGAATACAGTAAATATTCTTGGGCCTGGAATTGTAATTGATTTGGAACATTTATATGGAGAAGTGAGAAAGCTGTCTGAGAAAGGTGTAGCAGTAACACCGGAACATTTAAAAATTAGTGACAGGGCAACCATTTGTATGCCATATCATAAACTGATGGATTGTTTAGAGGAAGATAGATTGCAGGACAAGAAATTTGGTTCTACCCGTAGAGGAATTTCTCCAGTATATGCAGACAAATATATGAAAAAGGCATTGCGTATGGGAGACTTACTGCATTTAGATTCTCTGGAGGATCGTTTCGAGGAACTTGTTGAATGGAAAAATCTTACGGTGGAAAAGGGGTATGGACATACTCCGATTGATGCAAGGGAAACATTGACCTGGTTACAGACATACGGAGAATTCTTTATACCATTCATTTGTGATACAACCGAGTATCTAGGGGAAGCCATTGAGGAAGGAAAATCTATTTTGTTTGAAGCACAGCTAGGTGCTTTAAGAGATATTGATTTTGGAATATATCCATATACCTCTGCATCTACAACATTAGCATCTTATGCACCGATTGGTGCGGGTGTGCCTTTCGCAAAGCTAGATAAAAGCATTGGAATTATGAAGGCTTATTCAAGCTGTGTTGGTGAAGGCCCTTTTACCTGTGAGCTGTTTGGTGAGGAAGCGGAAAAACTACGTGAGGCAGGTGGTGAATATGGTGCAGCTACCGGAAGACCAAGAAGAGTGGGTGGTTTTGATGTAGTGGCATCTAAATATGGTACAAAAATGCAAGGTTGCACTTATGTAGCACTTACAAAGTTAGATGTGCTTTCTTATATGGAAGAGATACCGGTATGTGTTGCATATGAGATAAAGAAAAACAGAGTAGAAACGTTCCCGGCTGGTATAGAAGAGTTAAACGATGCGAAACCAATTTATGAATATCTGCCGGGCTTTCAGTGTGATATTAGCGGATGCAGAAAAGCAGAAGAGCTTCCAAAGGAAGCATTAGAATATATCCGATACATTGAGAAGGCGATTGGATGTCCGATAAAGTATGTGTCTGTAGGTGCCGAGCGTGATGCTTATATCACAATGTTTTAAGAAAGACGAAAAGGAAATTAAGATGGCTAAGTATATATTTGTGACCGGGGGCGTGGTATCCGGTCTTGGAAAGGGAATAACAGCAGCTTCCCCAAAGATATCTTGGCTCATTTGTCCACTGGAAATATGGCAGTAGGTCATGTCAGATATGGAACAACAAGAAATAACTGTCAGCCGATTGAAGTCAATCATCAGAAGGGTAAGATGGCATTGGCGCACAATGGAAATCTTAGTAATGCACTTGAGTTAAGAGATAAACTGGAATTGTCTGGTGCTATTTTTCATACAACAAGTGATACGGAAACTATTGCCTATGTAGTTACTAGGGAAAGACTTAAGACACCAAGCATTGAAGAAGCGGTAAGTAAGGCGATGGATTTACTGGAAGGGGCGTATAATTGCGGAAATCATAGGTGTAGATACATTAGGGTATTTGCCGATTGAACAGCTTGACAAATTAGTAGGAAATCATGATTATTGTGCGGCTTGCTTCCATGGGAAATATCCGACGAAGATTCCTACAGATCTTAGAAAAGACCGATTTGAAAGGAAAATATCCGAAAAATTCCAAACAACAGTATAAGAATATTGATGATGACAAAGAGGTGGCAAGTATTATGATGAATTTTAATAGAAAATTGATTCTGGAAGATGGTAGTGAATACTATGGATATGGATTTGGTAGTAAGCAGGATAGGATAACGGAGATTGTTTTCAACACCTCACCCGTAGGCTATCAGGAGATTGTTTCGGATCCCTCTTATCATAATCAGACAGTTGTAATGGCATATCCGTTGATAGGAAACTATGGAATCGCAGAGGATGATTTTGAAACAGAAATACCGACCATTGGTGGTCTGGTTGTAAGGGATTATAACGATACTCCATCCAATTTTCGTAGTAAATATACCTTATCGGAGCTTATGGAAAAATATCATATCCCGGGAATATACGGAATAGATACTAGAAAGTTGGTTCGTTCTATACGTGACTTGGGAAGTCGAAAGGTATTAATAACCAATATTTAATACAAAATGCAAAGTACCATGTAGTGGCGATTGATTGTGGTATGAAGCAAAATATTGTGCGATGCTTAAATCAAAAAGGCTGTAATGTGATGGTATTGCCATGGGATGTATCGTCATCAGTAGTAGAAGATTTAAAGCCAGATGGTATTTTTTTGTCGAATGGACCTGGTGACCCCACGGATGTGGAAAAGGTAATACAGCTTGTTAGAGATTTGCGTGGAAAATATCCTATGTTTGGTATCTGTCTTGGTCATCAGATTATTTCGCTGGCGTATGGTGCAAAGACCTATAAGTTAAAGTTTGGTCACAGGGGTGGAAATCATCCTGTAAAAAATCTTTTAACAGGAAAGATTGAGATTACTTCACAGAATCACTCTTATGCGGTAGATGCAGAGAGTATTGCCAATACGGGACTAGAGGTAACACACCTGAATCTATTGGATGGAACTGTGGAAGGTGTTGCATGTAAGTCAGATCAGGTTTTTTGTGTGCAGTATCATCCGGAAAGTGCACCGGGACCACAGGATAGTGCGTATTTGTTTGACCAATTTATAGAAATGATGGAGGGAACAAGATATGGCGAAAAGAACTGATTTAAAGAAAATACTTGTCATTGGTTCTGGACCGATTGTGATTGGTCAGGCAGCAGAATTTGATTATGCTGGTACACAGGCGTGTCTTGCTTTAAAGGAAGAAGGTTATGAGGTAATTCTATGCAATTCCAATCCTGCAACCATTATGACAGACACAACCATTGCAGATAAAGTATATATGGAACCTTTAACCTTAGAATATGTTGCTAAAATCGTACGACATGAGCGTCCAGATGCCATTGTGCCGGGTATCGGTGGACAGACAGGACTAAATCTGGCGATGCAGCTAGAGAAAAAAGGAATCCTAAAGGAATGTCAGGTAGAATTACTGGGAACCAGTAGTGAGAGCATTGAACGTGCAGAAGACAGAGAATTGTTTAAAGAGCTTTGTGAAGAATTGGGAGAGCCTGTTTTGCCTTCGGTCATTGCCAATGATGTAGAAGAAGCCGTTAAAATGGCAGAAAAAATTGGATATCCCGTTGTTTTAAGACCTGCGTTCACATTAGGTGGAACAGGTGGCGGCTTTGCGGATAATGAGCAGGAATTTATGAGTTTAATCAAAAATGCGCTTGCTTTATCTCCAGTTCATCAAGTATTAATTGAAAAAAGTATTAAGGGATTTAAGGAAATTGAGTATGAAGTAATCAGAGATGCAAATGATACAGCAATTACGGTATGTAATATGGAGAATTTAGACCCAGTAGGAATTCATACAGGAGATTCTATTGTTGTATGTCCATCACAGACATTAACCAATAAAGAGTATCAGATGTTGCGTGACAGTGCGTTAAAAATTATCCGTTCACTAAAGGTAGAAGGTGGATGTAACGTGCAGTTTGCATTGGATCCGGATTCCTTTCAGTATTACTTGATAGAAGTAAATCCAAGAGTATCTCGTTCTTCTGCGCTGGCATCTAAAGCAAGCGGGTATCCGATTGCCAGAGTATCTGCCAAAATCAGTGTTGGAATGACCTTAGATGAGATTATGCTGGTAAATACACCTGCATCCTTTGAGCCAGCACTTGATTATGTAGTAACAAAGATGCCACGTTTTCCTTTTGATAAGTTTGCAGATGCCAATCAAAAGCTTGGCACACAGATGAAGGCAACCGGAGAAGTTATGAGCGTAGGCAGAACCTTCGAGGAGAGTTTTCTAAAAGCGATTCGTTCTTTGGAGATTGGCGTAAACCATTTATATATGGAGAAGTTTGAAAAAGAAAAAACGGAGGATTTAATAAGCTACATTAAAATAGGTACAGATGATCGTATTTATGCCATTGCTGAGTTGTTACGTCGGGGATGTGAGGTATCAACAATTGCAATGTGGACAAAAATAGATCCATTTTTCTTAGATAAAATGCAAAAGATTGTTGATATGGAATGTGAATTAAAGCGACATCCTTTGGATAGTGAGCGTTTGTATCATGCTAAGAAAATGGGCTTTTCAGATAAAGCGATTGCACGGATTTGGAATAAAAGTGAGCTAGATATATTCGAATTGCGCAAGGATTTGAGTATATTCCCTGTTTATAAGATGATTGATACCTGTGCATCCGAATTTGAGAGTTATGTTCCGTATTTTTATTCCACTTATGAATTAGAGAATGAGTCTGTAGTAGAAAATAGGAAGAAGATTATAGTGCTTGGTTCGGGACCAATTCGTATCGGTCAAGGTGTAGAGTTTGATTACTCTACCGTGCATGCAGTGAAAACCATAAAGGAAGCAGGCTATGAAGCAATTATTATAAACAACAATCCGGAAACCGTGTCTACGGATTATACGACATCGGATAAGCTGTATTTTGAGCCACTTTGTGTAGAAGATGTGATGAATGTGATTGCGTTGGAAAAGCCAGATGGAATTATTGCATCGCTAGGAGGACAAACAGCAGTCAATCTCGCAAAGCCTTTGGAGGAGCGAGGTGTGAAAATCATAGGAACAGATTGTGCTGCCATTGATAAAGCGGAAAATAGAGATGCTTTTGAAAAACTGCTTTCACAGCTTTTGATACCACAGCCAAAGGGGCAAGCTGTCACTAATATTGAGGATGGAGTAACGGCAGCAGAAGAGATTGGGTATCCGGTGCTTGTACGTCCAAGCTTTGTACTTGGTGGTCGTGCGATGCAGATAGTAGCAAAGGAAGAACATTTACGTCATTATTTAAAAACTGCTGTGGAAATTGATGAAGATAAGCCGGTGCTTGTAGATAAATACATTTGTGGTAAGGAAGTGGAAATTGACGCCATTTGTGATGGAACGGATGTGTTTGTCCCGGGAATTATGGAGCTTGTGGAGAGAACAGGTGTCCATTCGGGAGATTCCATAAGTGTGTATCCAAGTTTTAGCATTTCAAATAAAGTGAAGCAAACGATACTGGAATATGCGAAAAAGCTGGGTATCGGAATAGGTATTGTAGGCTTGTTTAATATACAGTTCATTGTAGATAAAGAAGAAAATGTATATATTATTGAAGTAAATCCACGTTCATCACGAACAGTACCATTCTTATCCAAAGCAACCGGATATCCGTTGGCAGATATAGCAACAAAAGTAATTCTTGGAACAAGCTTAAAGGAGCAGGGAATCAATGGAAGCTATCCGCAAGAAAAAAAGAGATGGTATGTAAAGGCGCCTGCTTTCTCATTTGCAAAGTTGAATGGTATGGATGCCTATCTGTCACCGGAAATGAAATCTACAGGAGAAGCAATTGGTTATGATGAAAAGCTTCCACGTGCTATGTACAAAGCATTGATTGCTTCTGGTGTTAAGATGCAGAATTATGGAACGGTAGTAGTCACGTTGGCCGATGAAGATAAGGAAGAAGCCTTACCTTTGGTTAAGAGATTCTATGATATGGGCTTTAACATTGAAGCGACAGTTGGTACGGGTGAGTTTTTAAAGGCACATGGAATTCGTACTCGTATTCGTAGGAAGCTTAGTGAAAATAGTACAGAAATTTTAGAAGCAATATGTGCCGGCTATGTAAGCTATGTAATAAATACGCGTGCTATTTTATCAGGTATTCATTATGAAGATGGTTTGGCAATCAGGAGGACTGCGATAGAAAACAACGTAACGATGTTTACTTCATTGGATACCGTTAGAGTGTTACTTGATGTGTTGGAAGAGATAACCATAGGTGTTTCAACAATAAATAAATAGAATGTGAGAAGTTGTTCTTGACTGTAAACCTTGTTTATACCTTATAATGTGTGAAAAAGGAGGAATAAACGATGACAATAAAAGAGGTAGAGCAAGCATTAGAGATTCCGAGAGCGACGATTCGTTTTTATGAAAAAGAGAAGTTGATAACTCCGTCGAGAAATGGTAATGCATATCGCGAGTATAGCAATGAGGATATTGCAGTGCTGAAAAAAATAATCGTGTTTCGAAAGATAGGATTATCAGTAGGCGATATCAAAGAGCTTCTTGATGAAAAAGCTTCTTTGCAAGAAGTGATAGAAAAAAATGTAGCTGATTTGCAGGAAAGAATAAAGGAATTGGATGGAGCAATAAAAATCTGCAAAAAGATACAATTCAGACAGGAAGATATTAATAGTTTTGATGAAACCTATTATTGGGAAGAAATTCAAGTGCAGGAGAAAGCAGGGAGTCGTTTTCTTGATATTGTAAATGATACGATAAAATACGAGAAAAAGATAATATTGAAACAATTTAACCTTGCAGACAGAGATGGTAATTTAAGTTGTGGTAAAATAGAAGCTTTAAGAAATGCAATCGGGATTTGTATAGCAACCGGAATTGTAAACTGCTTGCTGACAGAGAGGACGACAGAAGAGTTTATAGATGGTTTTTTGCTTCCATTTAAATGGATTCTGGTTTATTCGATATTGGGAGTACCATTATATTTTTTCGGTAAGAAGTATCCAAAAGCAGCCAAGGTTATTAAGTGGACGGGAATAGGTATATTTTTGCTGATTCTGTTCTTGCTAATTGTGTTATCTGTTTATAATTAACCAGAATAGGTTTTTAGCGTGATTATGGGATACTGAATAATTATATCTGTTTACAATGCATATATGGTTATTGTAAAGGGACAAAAAATATATAGTTCTGTTAAAGCATAATATATTGGTAGAAAACACAATGTATTTAGAAAATATAAAATGCATTGTGTTTTTACTATTTATAAGAATTAGAAGTTCCATGGAAGGAAGAAAAAATCTTCCGGTGGATTTTGGGTAAAGGACAGGGCTTCGTTTGTAATCGGATGAAAGAATTCTAAACGATAGGAATGAAGCGCCTGTCTTTTTATATGTGAGTATTCAGGGTTGTATAAGAAGTCACCGGGCAGAGGATGTCCGATAGCTTTCATATGAACACGAATCTGATGAGTACGCCCTGTTTCTAACTGGATTTTTAGTAACGAATAATCGTTTTTGCTGTCGAGACGTGTGTAATGTGTAATAGCATTTTCTCCACGCTCCATATCAATACAACGCTCGATTACAGAGGCTTCTTTTCTAGCGATAGGTAGATTTATGGTGCCGGATTTTGGAGTAACACCAGTTACAACTGCCATGTAGGTGCGGTGAATTTCTCGGTTCAATTGTTGAGTGGATAAGCGGGCACTACTAAACATGTTTTTGGCAATCAAAACAAGACCGGAGGTATCACGGTCAAGACGGTTTACGCATCGGAAAATAAAGCCGCTGTTTACTTTTTGTAGTTCGTGAAAGTAATATGCACAATAGTTTGCAAGTGTATCCTCGTGATGTCCCATGGATGGATGAACAGGGAGACCTGCGGGTTTATTTAGAATGAGAATATCTTCATCTTCGTAAACGACCATTTTCATAAACTCATCCAATGTAATAGAAGTTAAAGGGATGTTTTCAGAGCTTTCTGTTTCCATGAGGCTAATATCGAGAACGTCCCCTTTTTTTAATTTGATATATACATAGCTCCATTCACCATTTAAGACAATTCCACGTTCTGTTTTTTTTAGGTGTACAAGCATAGGATGAGAGTACCCTTTGTTTTTTAGAAATTGTCCAATGGTAAGACCTTCTTCTTGTTCAGATATTATATAAGAAAAGATTCGATTCATGGGATAGATACCTTTCTGGTGGTGTTGGTTAAATTCAGGTTTAGTGGAGTATCATGTGACTCCCCATACTTCACTAAACCTGAATTTAATGAATAAAAGTAGTTTAGCAAATAATGCTTTGAACTTCAATGATAAGGAAACTGGAATTAGTAAGTTTATAGAATGTTAATATCTTGAAATGTTGACTGTGCTTTCGTGTCATAGTAGAATGTTAGGGTGTGAACAGTTCGAATACGAACTATTTAAATGGGGCAACTAGAAATGTGTAGATATAGTTGAATTATTCATGTTGATACAGGCAGTATGAATAGAATGAAAGTGTTACTGAAATGGAGTGAGTGGTAACAGATAATTGTGTGTTTTGGAAAGTGAGGCGAAGATGAAACGGGAAGGAAGGGAAAATGAGAGAAAGGTAGGTTATGCTATACGCATGCAGAATACAGCGTTTACGCGTCGTTTTTTGCAGGATGGTTTGGCGGATGGTCTTGATGAAGTTACCATTATGCATGGCTGGATTATGGGATATCTTCATAGAAATGAGGATAAGGATATCTACCAGAAAACGATAGAATCAGAGTTTGGAATTGGTCGATCTTCGGTAACGAGTCTTGTAAAGCTCATGGAGAAAAAAGGGTATATTCGTAGAGAAACAGTGCCAGGAGATGCAAGATTGAAGAAGATTGTACTGACTTCAGAAGGCAAGGCAACAGCGATACGTGTAAAGGAGACATTGGATAATATGGAGCTTGATATTTTAAAGGGAATTAGTCAGGAAGAGCTTCAGACTTATTTTGCTGTAGTAGATAAGATAAAAAGTAATCTTGATGGTCAGAAATCATAGAATAAAAGTGTATTATGAGTTAGAGACAAAAATATTAGAAAGTAAGCTATATTTACAAATAAATAAGGAAAGGAAGAGTTAACTATGCTAAAAGTATTAGGCGCACAAATTAAGGAATTTAAAAAAGATTCCATTTTAACGCCACTTTGCATGATACTTGAAGTTATCATGGAAATGCTTGTGCCGTTGTTAATGGCATCGATTATTGACAATGGTGTCAATGCAGGAAATATGAGCCACATATTGAAAGTGGGTGGACTGATGATAGTGATTGCTATTATTGGTTTGTTTGCAGGATTAGGTGGAGCAAAATTTGGTGCGAGAGCATCTACAGGGTTTGCTAGAAATTTGAGAAAGGCGATGTTTGATAATATACAGACTTATTCATTTGCAAATATTGATAAGTATTCGACATCCAGTCTGATTACAAGACTGACAACAGATGTAACAAATATACAGAACTCTTATCAAATGTTGCTTCGTATGGCAATGAGAGCACCAATGTCGATGATTATTGCAATGATTATGGCATTTTCTATTCATGCAAGACTGGCAAGTATTTATTTGGTGGCAGTTGTTTTTCTGGCGTGTGTATTGGGAATCATTATACCAATGGCGACCAAGTATTTTCGTCAGGTATTTGAGAAATACGATGAACTTAACGCAAGCGTACAGGAAAATGTTTCCGCAATCCGCGTGGTAAAGGCATATGTCAGAGAGGATTATGAAAAAGATAAGTTTTCTAAAGCAAATCAGAATATCTATAATATGTTCTTAAAGGCAGAAAAGTTGGTGGTTTTGAATGCACCAATTATGCAGGCAACTGTTTACACTTGTATTTTGATTATTTCTTGGCTTGGAGCTAAGACAGTTGTTGTAGGGGGATTGACAACAGGTGAACTGATGAGCTTATTGACATACTGCATGAATATTTTAATGAGCCTTATGATGGTTTCTATGATATTTGTTATGTTGACTATGAGCCATGCAAGTGCAAAACGAATTGCAGAGGTATTACAGGAGAAGTCTGACTTGACAAATCCTGAAAATCCGATTTATGAAGTCACGGATGGAAGTATCTGCTTCAAGAATGTTGATTTTGCTTACTATTCGGGTGGAAAGGAAGTCCTGAAAAACATAAACCTTGATATTAAATCAGGTGAGACGATTGGTATTATTGGTGGAACGGGAAGCTCTAAGACGAGTTTTGTTAATCTAATAAGCCGCTTGTATGATGTAACTGAAGGAGAAGTGTTGGTAGGTGGACGTAATGTAAAAGAATATGATATGGAAAGCCTGCGTAACCAGGTATCCGTGGTATTACAGAAAAACGTTTTGTTTAGTGGGTCGATTCTGGATAATCTAAGATGGGGCGATAAGGAAGCGACAGAGGAAGAATGTAAGAGAGCCTGTGAGCTTGCCTGTGCCGATGAGTTTATTCAGAGAATGCCGGATAAATATAATACTCATATCGAGCAGGGTGGAGCGAATGTGTCCGGCGGTCAGAAGCAGAGATTGTGTATTGCAAGAGCACTTCTGAAGAAACCAAAAATTCTGATTTTGGACGATAGTACGAGTGCGGTTGATACTGCTACGGATGCAAAAATCAGAAAGGCCTTTGCAGAAGAAATTCCAGATACTACAAAACTGATTATTGCACAACGAGTAAGTAGTGTTCAGCATGCAGATAGAATTATTGTCATGGATCATGGTATGGTGACGGATTTTGGTACACATGAGGAATTGCTCGAAAAGAGTGAAATCTATCGTGATGTTTATGAGTCACAAACTGGTGGTAGTGGTGACTTTGATGAAAATAAGGAAGAGAATGGAGGTGACATGTAATGGCAGGAGGAAAACCAATGGGCCCAGGGAGAAGAGGGCAAATGGGACCGAAACCAAAGATTGAGAATCCTGGAAAGCTTTTTAAACGATTGATGGCATATGTGTTTCAGAATTATCTGCCACATGTCATTGTAGTTGTTATTTGCATCTTTTTAAGTGTATTTGCAAGTATTCAGGGTACAATGTTTATGCAGACCTTGATTGATGGTTATATTACACCGATGATAGGGCAGTCTAATCCTGATTTTTCCGGTCTTGCAAATGCCATTTTACGTGTGGCATGTTTCTATGCAATAGGAGCATTTGCAGCTTATATACAGAATCGTATTATGATTAATGTTAGTCAGGGAACGCTGAGAAATATCAGAAATGATATGTTCCATAAGATGGAGGCATTACCAATCAAGTATTTTGATACGCATGCGCATGGTGATATTATGTCATGCTATACAAACGATATTGATACATTAAGACAGATGATTAGTCAGAGTATGCCACAACTTTTAAATAGTGTGATTACGATTGTTGGTATACTTGGAAGTATGATAGTCTTAAGCTTCCCGCTTACCTTGGTAAGTCTTGCGATGGTAGCTTTGATGATGTTTGTAACGAAAAAAGCGGCAGGCATGTCAGGAAGCTATTTTGTGAAACAACAAAAGGCAATCGGTGCAGTAAATGGTTATATTGAAGAAATGATGGAGGGGCAGAAGGTTGTAAAGGTATTCTGCCATGAAGAAGAAAATATCAAAAAGTTTGATGAATTGAACGAGGAGCTTTTTGATAGCTCCTATAATGCCAGTCAGTTTGCCAATATGCTAGGACCAATTAATGCACAGCTTGGAAACTTAAGTTACGTTGTATGTGCAATTGTTGGCGGTATTTTTGCGTTGATGGGATTTAGTGGATTAACACTTGGTGGTCTTGCAAGCTTTTTGACCTTGAATAAGGGCTTCAACATGCCGATTAGTCAGATTAGTATGCAGTTTAACAGTATCGTTATGGCGCTAGCAGGAGCTGACAGAATTTTTAAGATGTTAGATGAGAAGCCGGAAGAAGATAACGGATATGTTACGCTTGTTAATGCAGAAATTGTGAATGGCGAATTACAGGAGACGGATAAGACAACACATATTTGGGCGTGGAAGCATTATCATAAGGATAGTAATACCACAACATATCAGAGACTTGAAGGTAAGGTTGAGTTCTTTGATGTAGATTTTGGCTATACAGATGAAAAAATAGTATTGCACAATGTAGACCTTTTTGCAGAACCGGGACAGAAAATTGCTTTTGTAGGTTCTACTGGTGCAGGTAAGACAACGATTACTAATTTAATCAATCGTTTTTATGATATCCAGGATGGTAAGATTCGTTTTGATGGAATTAATGTTAATAAAATAAAAAAAGCGGACTTAAGACGTTCTCTTGGTATTGTATTGCAGGAGACACATTTGTTTACGACTACGGTTATGGAAAATATACGTTATGGAAGGCTCAATGCGACAGATGAAGAAGTAATGGCAGCAGCAAAACTTGCAAATGCGCATGAATTTATAGAAAAGCTTCCAGAGGGCTATCAGACCGTGATTACGGGAGATGGTGCGAACCTGAGTCAAGGACAGAGGCAGCTTCTGGCTATTGCAAGAGCTGCTATTGCAGATCCTCCAGCACTTATTTTGGATGAGGCAACCAGCTCGATTGACACCAGAACAGAGAAAATTGTTCAGGAGGGTATGGATAAGCTGATGCAAGGAAGAACAACATTTGTTATTGCTCATCGTTTATCTACGGTTAAGAATAGTGACTGTATCATGGTTCTTGAACAAGGTCGTATTATTGAACGTGGCAATCATGAACAATTATTAGAGAAAAAAGGAAAATATTATCAGCTCTATACAGGAAATGCAATTGCACAATGATAGTTATGTTATGACACAGAAAGGCTTTGGCTGGAGAAAATATTCTTATTTACGGTACTATAAATAATGTGTTACAAATAAAGTATAATTATTTTGAATGGAATTGACCATGATAAAGATAATGGATGGAGGAAATACAGCATGAATGAAGATAAGATTACATTAACCATTGGAAAACAGAAAAATATTGCATTAATTGCACATGACAGCAAAAAGAGAGAACTGATTAGCTGGTGTGACGAAAACAAGGATATATTAAAGAAACATTTTTTGTGTGGTACAGGAACAACGGCTCGCATGATTACAGAGGCAACAGGCCTTCCGGTCAGAGGCTATAATAGTGGTCCGCTTGGTGGAGATCAGCAGATTGGTGCTAAGATCGTAGAGGGAAGAGTTGATTTTGTTGTTTTCTTTTCAGATCCTTTGGCAGCGCAGCCACATGATCCTGATGTGAAAGCGTTACTTCGTATTGCACAAGTATATGATATTCCGATTGCGAACAATAAAGCAACAGCTGATTTTTTGATTACTTCCAAATACATGGATGAGGAGTATGCTCATGATGTATTGAATTTTCAAAGAAATGTTGAACAGAGAGCAAAGACATTGTAAGAAATGGTTTGGATAAAAAAACAGACATTTGCTTGCTAAATGTGTAAATTGTTGATAAAATATAAGTAATGAATACAAAGCCATCACACAACTTGATGGCTTTAAGAAACGGTTATAAGACATAAGAGAATGGCATCAGGAGGATTACCGTAACATTATCAGATAAGAATAGTCTGAGTACGTGAGGTGATAGGAATGGCTTTTTCAAAAGGAAAAAGAATTGAAGATGAAACAAGTAAGAGAATTATTGATCTTGCTGTGAATATTGGATGTAAGGAAGGTCCTGATGCTCTGACAGTAACGAGAATTTGTAAGGAACTTAATTGTGACAGAAGAGTAATCTACAACAGATTCCGCGATTTGGATGAGATTAATATGCTAGTAGCCAATCGATGCAATGAGGAATTGATTGCAAAGGCAAAAGAAGCTGTCAAGGAAGGTGAATCTTACTTTGACAATTTTAAAGCCTTAATGAAGGAAGCACTTACTTATATTTATGAGAGAAATGCCTTTTTTCAGTATTATACTGCATTATATAAGGTGACTGAGGAAGGTGTTCGTAATGAGATTCTTCAATATTTGACCGAACTAATTGAAAATGGTAAGAAAGATGGAGATGTAAGTAGTGAGACAGATTGCCGCGAAGCAGCAGAAAGTATGTGGGTGTTGATTACGGGAATTAGTGGAATGCTTGCAACAAATGTAAATTATAAATATCAGGATGGTTTAAAAGCTATGATGTATGGGGTAAATGCAATTTCTGCATACATGAAGCCATAAAATAGATGAGTGGAACTATTTATAAATATCTTTGGTATGCCAAAAGAAATATATAAAATCATACTTGCATTCTTCTGTGTTTTCAGATATGATAACTCTAGATACACGACTGGCGGAAACAGGAGTGCCTGTGTAGGAGAACCTACAGGGAGTGTATTATATTTAAGAAAAAGCCGACCGCCTGGGCAGCATGTAAAAGTGCATGACCCAGACGGTTTTTTTGCACACAAACGCATAAGGAATATTACAGCCTATGGCTATATGCGTTTGGTGCAGTGAGTAGACAAAAGTCTACTCGATTGCTATGGGTTATTAACATGCAACCATATGATACGGAGGAAAAAGAAATGGAAAAACTTTCACTTGCAAATGAGTTACAGAGCAATGCATATCCTGGAAGAGGTATTGTAATTGGTAAAACACCGGATGGAACAAAGGCGGCAATCGCTTATTTCATCATGGGTAGAAGCGAAAACAGCAGAAACAGAGTATTTGTGGAAGATGGAGAAGGAATCCGCACACAGGCGTTTGACCCATCTAAGTTAAGTGACCCAAGTCTTATTATCTATGCACCTGTTCGCGTACTCGGAAACAAGACAATTGTAACAAACGGTGATCAGACAGATACAGTATATGAATTAATGGATAAGCAGATGACATTTGAGCAGGCTTTAAGAACAAGAGAGTTCGAGCCGGATGCTCCTAACTATACACCAAGAATTTCGGGTGTTCTTCACATTGAAGATGGTGAATACAACTATGCAATGTCTATCTTAAAGAGCAACAATGGTAATCCGGATGCTTGCAACAGATATACTTTCGCGTATTCTAATCCTGTTGCGGGTGAAGGACATTTCATTCATACATATAAGTGCGATGGAAACCCATTACCGAGCTTTGAGGGAGAACCAAAGCTTGTTGATATTCCAAATGATATGGATGAGTTTGCAAACACTGTATGGAATAGCTTGAATGAAGAAAATAAAGTATCTTTATTTATTCGTTACATTGATATTGCA
Source organism: Lachnospiraceae bacterium (assembly GCA_017436865.1). Taxonomy (GTDB): domain Bacteria; phylum Bacillota; class Clostridia; order Lachnospirales; family Lachnospiraceae; genus COE1. The sequence continues at coordinate 33,978 of JAFSCH010000093.1, read as the reverse complement.
ACAGGAAAGTACGAGACAAAGATTATCAATAAAAATGTGTAATAACAATTCGGGACTGCAAGCAAAGATAATAACTCGGGAAGAATGCTTGCATTCTGAGAGAGGTTGTTATCTTTGCTTATAGGACGAATGTCCGCAGCGAGGAAATTCGAAGAATTTTCGAGCGGCAGTCTGAACAATATTAATTTAGAATATTTAAAGGAGCATATAAAATGAAAGAATTAGAATTAAAATATGGTTGTAACCCAAATCAGAAGCCATCTAAGATTTATATGAAGAATGGTGAGCTTCCTATTGAAGTATTAAATGGTAAGCCAGGCTACATCAATTTCCTTGATGCATTCAATGGCTGGCAGCTTGTTAAGGAATTAAAGATAGCAACAGGACTTCCAGCTGCTACTTCTTTTAAACATGTATCTCCAGCTGGTGCAGCAGTAGGTCTTCCATTAACAGAAGTAGAGAGAAAGATTTACTGGGTAGATGATATGGGTGAGCTTTCCGCACTTGCAAGTGCTTATGCAAGAGCAAGAGGCGCAGACAGAATGTCTTCTTTTGGTGATTTTATCGCTCTTTCTGATGTTTGTGATGTTGATACAGCCAACTTAATTAAGAGAGAGGTTTCTGACGGTGTTATCGCTCCAGGATATGAGCCAGAAGCATTAGAAATCTTAAAGGCAAAGAAGAAGGGTAACTATGCAGTAATCCAGATCGATCCAGAGTATGTTCCGGAAGAGATCGAGACCAAGGATGTATATGGTATTACTTTTGAGCAGGGAAGAAATGAACTTGTAATCAACGAAGAGTTATTCTCTAATGTTGTTACAGAGAATAAGGAAATCCCAGAATCTGCAAAGATTGACCTTGCTATCGCTATGATTACCTTAAAGTATACACAGTCTAACTCTGTATGCTATGTTAAGGGTGGACAGGCAATCGGTATCGGTGCAGGACAGCAGTCTCGTATTCATTGTACAAGACTTGCAGGAAGCAAGGCTGATAACTGGTTCTTACGTCAGAATCCAAAGGTATTAAACCTTCCATTCAAGGAGAAGATTGGTCGTGCAGACAGAGATAACACAATCGATGTTTACATGAGCGATGATTATATGGATGTTCTTGCAGATGGTACATGGGAGAACTTCTTCACAGAGAAGCCAGAAGTATTCACAAGAGAAGAAAAGAGAGCATGGCTTGATCAGCTTGACAACGTAGCACTTGGTTCAGATGCATTCTTCCCATTTGGTGATAATGTAGAAAGAGCAAAGAGAAGCGGAGTTAAGTATATTGCACAGCCAGGCGGATCTATCCGTGATGATAATGTTATTGAAACGTGTAATAAGTACAACATGGCTATGTGTTTCACAGGAATCAGATTATTCCACCACTAATCAATAATAAGAATATGATATAGAAGTACAAAAAACCATAACAGGTTTCCTTGTCAGGAGAGAAACTTGTTATGGTTTTTTCTGTATTGGTGTGGAGTTGTCTGATATGCTTCCTGAAAGCTTCTGAAAAAAGTTCTAGGGCTACTAAAGCCGGATTCAAAAGCAATATCAGTAACTGATTTTGTGGTGGTTGATAAGAGGTTTTCAGCAAAGTCAAGCCTCCTGGCAGTTACATACGAAGGAAATGAGGTATGTAACTTATTGGAAAAAATCTGTGAAAGGTAAAATTTGCTGATGCCTAATTCTTTTGCGGTGCTCTCTAAAGAAACATTTTCCTGAAAATGTTTATCTAGATAGATTAATATATTTTCGCAAATATTTCTATCGGTACAAGTACTTCGCTTTATAAGCTTTAAGTAAGCGAAGACATCTGCTAGAAAAATAGTTAAGTAGCTTTTTGTATAGAGCTGGTTTGGAGAAATATCATTTTGCTCATCGATAATTTTTGATGTATCAGAGACAACAGGATGATTTGGAAGATTCTCAATATCAGGCATATCTGCGGTTGCTGGCATATTCTTGGATAGAGAAATCAACCATGAAAGGGCATTACGTCCATGTTCTGTAAGATTGATAGTATTCATAATAGGATTTTCGGGTAAATATTGTGTAAAAGTTGTACGGAAATTCTGTAAAAAATCAATATCGAAAACCATAAGAAGAACACGGCTTGTTTTTTCTGTATTCAGAGAATGAATTTTGTCTGGAAATGCAACAGATATATCACCAGCCTTGAGGGAATAAACCTGTTCCTCCATACAGATTTCAACTTCGCCGGAAATGACAAACATAATCTCAACTTGTCTGTGAAGATGCGCAGGGTAAGTGTTGTCGTTTGATAAAAAACTACTAAAAGATTCAACTCTGGTCTGATAAAAGAAATTCATATAAAGTACCTATGCCTTTTCTAACGTGTTACTTTCCGTAAATGTCATGCATGGAAACGGTATTACAATTCTATAATAGAAAGAAATGACATTTTTGTAAATAGATTTTCAGGATTTGTTTGAAAAATACGCAATTTTTGGCATGAAATATAGATGCTATGACTAGAAATGGCGTATATATTGTGATATTATGTGGTTTAAGATGTTTGTGAAATAAGAAATAGAAAGGTTAGGTACGGAATATGATTCAGGATATAACAGCAATTTATCATAATGAATATATAGAGCAAAGTCCTAATGCAGGGGACTATATTATGTTTGTGAAAGGACGTAATGTTTTGATAAAAAAGAATACAGAGGAAATCGAGTTCCTTCGATATGAAGAATTAGATGAAGTAGAGATGGCATTTCGATATTTATTTGCACTAGATACAGAAGAGGGAAGGAAACGTTTCTTTCTGGGCGAAGCGGATCTTCTGATGGAAGATATGCTAAAAGAGTATTCTTATGAACAGCAGAATGTGTTTCGGACAAAACAGCCAAAAGAGCTTGCGTTTGCAGGGATAACAGCTTGTCAGTTAGCAAATTGGTATGAGACGACAAGATTTTGCGGAACCTGTGGTAATGGTTTGGAACATGATAAAAAGGAACGTATGATGCGTTGCCCGAGCTGTAATGCGTTGCATTATCCGAAAATATCACCGGCTGTTATTGTTGCAGTGACAAATGGAGACAAGTTACTCATGACGAAATATGCAGGGCGTGATTATAAGAATTATGCCTTGGTAGCAGGATTTGCAGAAATAGGTGAAACAGTTGAAGAAACGGTAAAGCGGGAGGTTATGGAGGAAGCGGGACTTAAAGTAAAAAATATTCGTTATTATAAGAGCCAGCCATGGTCATTTACAGATACGTTGTTGCTAGGGTTTTGGTGTGAAGTGGATGGAAATGATAACATTACAATGGATGAAGAGGAGCTTTCTGTAGCAGAATGGATTACCAGAGATGAGATTCCGACAGAATATGATGGAATAAGTCTTACAAATGAGATGATGATGCGATTTAAAAATGGAGAAGCGTGAGTATAAAGGCGTTTCATTGGGGGGATGCGAGGGGAATTTAATATTAATGATAAACAATATGAAAAAAATAAAAAATAGTACTTGCTTATTTTACTATGATATGGTAATATAATTTTTGTCGATAGACATAATATGTTTAAAAGAGTCGCCGGTGTGGCGGAATGGCAGACGCATCAGACTCAAAATCTGACGGGGGCAACCTCGTGCCGGTTCAAGTCCGGCCACCGGCAGTAAAACCTTAGAAATTGTTATTTCTAAGGTTTTTTTGTACTAGGAAAACGCTGTAGCGTAGTGGTAGTTAAACAAGAATCTTGCAAGAAATTTTTGCCAAAGTGCGTGCACTGGCACGCACTATTTTTTGGTAAGTTGAAGAAATAAAATGCAAAAGTGTATGCAAAACATTTAAATGCATAATAAAATACAAGGGTGATACTTGAAATATCAGAATACAACAAGAGGATTTATAGATTTTGTTTTATACAATATATTTGAGAAAGGCATGGTAGATTTTTATGCAAAGAATCTTATATTTTGATATTTGCACATTGATTATCATTGTTATTTTATTATTTTCATTATTTTTTCACAAAATGACACAGGGATTGGTAAATCGTATTTTTTTGATATTGTCATTTACTTGTTTAGGTGCGACGGTATTTGATTTGCTTCGAGAAAGTAATATGGTAATGCATGGGAATCCTATTGTTAGGGAAATGATAACATATGGCTATTTTATATTGCGGTGTTTAAATGCTTTTATTTATATTTTATATATAATTGGTCTTACAGATACGTGGCAGAAGATAGAGCATAATTTACGGGTAAAAACAGTAATAGCACTCCCGAATTTATTTTTCATACTGGCGCTTTTATTTAATATGTTTACAGGAGCGGTATTTCATTTTAATGAACAGAATGAATATGTAAGAGGTGAATATATGTATGTTATTCATATATGTTTACTTTTTTACATCGCGTACGGTATTCGTTATGTGTGGAAATATCGTGTGCTTTTTTCAAGAGGAAAATTGTTTGGTGTCATTAGTATGTTTCCTTTGACTTGCATATCTGTAGCGATTCAGTTTTTCTTTCCGGTTTTTTTGGTTGAGATGTTTGCTACGGTGCTGGCAATTTTAATTTTAATTATAACGGTACAGCGGCCGGATGAAAATATGAATCCTTATTTTGGAATTCGTAATTATCAGGCATATTGGAATGATTTGCGGAGGGCTTTTTATAATGAAAAAAGGATGGATATTCTTTATATACATATCATGAATTATAATGCTCTTATTTCGACATTGGGAGAGGAAGCTGCGCGTGAATTGCTAAAAAGGACGATTGCTCCTATTATGATGTTGCGAAAAAAGCATAAGGTAAGAGCAGATTTGTATTATCTGAATCATGGGTGTCTTGCCATTTTTTTGAATGCAGAAGGCCATGAGAAAACGGATGCTTTTGCAAAGGATATCAGTGATGAGATTAAAAGTGATAAGACCATTCGAAAATCAGGGTTGGCATTAAGGGCACGTATATGCATTGTGCATTGTCAGGAGGATGTCGATAACTTTAAGTCAGCATCAATTATTTATAATGTGTTAAAGAATCAGTCTGAATTAAAGGGTGATATTATTTATGCAGCTGATATTATGGGGCAGAGTGGATTTGAGATAAAAGGTAATATAGATAGTATCATTAATGAAGCGTTAAAAAAGAATCGATTTGAATTGCATTATCAGCCGATTTATTCTACAAAGCAGAAACGCTTTTCTTCGGCAGAGGTATTAATCCGGCTATTTGATGATGAATATGGATATATTCCGCCAGATTTGTTTATACCGGCAGCAGAGAAAAGTGGTGCAATATATCAAATAGGAATATTTGTTTTTGAGGAAACCTGTCGGTTTATAAAAAGTGAAGCATTTAAAGAACTAGGACTTGAATATGTCGAAATTAATCTTTCCGTAGCACAGTGCATGCAAGATAATTTGGCAAATGATTTATTGGAAATTTTATATAAGTATGATGTCTCGCCAAAAAGGATTAATCTTGAAATCACAGAAACTGCAATGGAAAATTCTTATGACATTATGATGAAGAATTTGAATACTCTTGCTAGGGAAGGGATTACATTTTCGTTAGATGATTACGGAACAGGATTTTCAAATATCCAAAGGATTATAACAATGCCGCTTAGTATCGTGAAGTTAGATAAGAGCTTTATTGATGAAATTAACAATCCGGATTATCAGGCAATTGTGATAAATACAATCCGAATGTTAAAGGAGCTTAATCTGGAGATTCTTTCAGAGGGAGTAGAACAGGAAGGGCAGTTGGGCTTCTTGAGTGAACAGAACTGTGACTATATCCAGGGATATTATTTTTCTAAACCATTACCAGAGGAAGAATTTGTAAGGTTTATGAGAGAGCGGAATTGCTGAGATTTATAAAAATGAATGTAAAAAATGTGTAAAATTTGAGTAAAATTGTATCTTGTTACTTTTTGTCAAATACAGTATGATTATAAATTGGAATGTCATAGTGGCTTTCTATTACATTTTATTTATGAGGGAAAAATATGGATACAATTTTAATGATTATTAAGTTGCTTGGTGGTCTTGCCATGTTTTTATATGGTATGGAGATTATGGGAGATGGTCTTAAGCAGGGATCGGGAAATACACTGAAAAATGTGCTTGGAAAGCTTACACAGAATACTTTTTTAGGTTTGTTGACAGGTACGTTGGTAACAGCAGTTATTCAGAGTTCGACGGCAACGATTGTATTGACTGTTGGTCTAATTGGTGCGGGTATTTTAAATCTTCGTCAAGCGGTAAGTATTGTTCTTGGTGCTAATATCGGTACTACCGTAACAGCACAGATTATCCGTTTGATGGATATTGATTCGTCAGGTGGTTCTATCCTTGCATTTTTTAAACCGGACACACTAGCGCCAATAGCTCTTATTATTGGTATTATTTGTGTAATGTTTATAAAAAAAGAGAGTAGTAAAAACATCGGAATGATTGCATTGGGTTTTGGTATTCTTTTTATGGGACTTTTAGGCATGACAGATGCGGTAGAACCATTATCTAGTTCAAAGGCTTTTGCAGATATTCTTGGACGTTTTTCAGATATGCCGCTTCTTGGTATTGTTACGGGGCTTGTACTTACTGTTATTGTACAGAGTTCATCTGCAATGGTTGGTATTCTTCAGGCATTGTCTTCGACAGGAGTTATGACCTTTGAACTTGTTTACCCTATTATTATGGGAATCAATTTAGGTACTTGCGTTACTACAGCAATGGTTTGTTCGATAGGTTCTTCTAGAGATGCAAAGCGCACAGGTATTGTACATATTGTATTTAATACAATTGGAACCATATTATTTATGATTTTAATGACTGTACTGCGTAATGTAGGTTTTATGGAGAATTTATGGAAAGATGTGGTAGACAGTGGTACGATTGCTAATTTCCAAACTATTTTTAATTTGGTGACTGCGATAGTGCTTCTGCCGTTTACGGGGCTTCTTGTTAAGATTGCTTGTGCAATTATTAAAGATGATGAGGAAGAAGAAATAGAGAAATATCCAGAGCTTGCTGTTTTGGATGATAAGCTCATGATAACACCTCCGCTTGCACTTGCTGAGGTTACTAAAATAGCAGTAGAGATGGCGGAAATTGCAAAGGAAAATATATCTCTCAGTTTAACGCAGTTCAAAGAATTTGATAACGAGAGAGCAGAGAAAATAGATGCATTAGAAGATAAGTTGGATTGTTTTACGGATAATGCTGATAATTATTTGATTGATTTGTCTAGCCATATTAAGAATGCAAATGACAAACGTCAGCATAATATGTTGATGCAGTGTATTCGAGATATTGAGAGAATTGGTGATTATGCAACGAATTTCAATGAACTTGCTAAGAAAAAGGCAGACAAAGATGTGAAATTCTCTAAGATTGCAAAGAAAGAATTCGCACTGATTAATGATGCGGTTTCTGAAATTTTACGACTTACTATCGAAGCAATGACAGATGAGAATGATTATGTGGCGAGACGTATTGAACCTTTAGAAGAAGTAATTGATGATATGGTATTACTTCTTAAGAATCGTCATACAGATCGTCTGTGTGAAGGAGTTTGTTCGATTAATGCCGGACTCATTTTTATGGATGTTTTAACTTATTTGGAACGTACGGCAGATCAGTGTTCTAGCATTGCAATGCTGTTACTTGGTAAAAATAATGACGAAATTTCACAAAATCATCATTTATATATGCAAGAGTTACATGCTTCTACGGATCAGTCTTATTTAGCAGAACAGGAGAATCGTAAGGCTCAGTATTTGGCACCGATTAAGAATTTAAAGTAGATGAATAGAGAGGAGCACCAATGGATGAAGAGTCTGGAGGTGCTCTTTTGTTTTTTTTTTTGTAGGAAATTGTGTAGACAATTTGGATATATTAAATTATTCTATATATATATGGATCATCAACTGTAGTTCAGAATTTTTCTTAAACGAGGAGGAAATGAATATGGCGTGGTATGATGAGGCAGTTTTTTATCATATTTATCCGTTGGGGCTAACAGGAGCACCAAAACAGAATTCTTATGAAGAACCGGTACATCGGTTAAATACCTTACTTCCGTGGATTTCGCATATTAAGGGAATCGGATGTAATGCAATTTACATCGGACCGCTTTTTGAATCTGTAGGACATGGCTATGAAACAACAGATTACAAAAAATTAGACAGTAGACTCGGAACGAACGAGGATTTGACAAATTTTGTAGCAGAATGCCACAAGCAAGGCATTCGAGTGATTTTAGATGGCGTGTTTAATCACACTGGCCGTGATTTTTTTGCGTTTCAGGATATTAAACAAAATAGAGAACAGTCACAATACAAAGACTGGTATTGTAATGTGAATTTCAGTGGAAACAATTCTTATAACGATGGTTTTTCTTATGAAAATTGGGGAGGCTATGACCTTTTAGCAAAATTAAACCAGCACAATCCGGCAGTGAAGGATTATATATGTGATGTCATTCGTTTTTGGGTAAAAGAATATGATGTTGATGGAATACGTTTGGATGCTGCAGATGTTATGGATTTTGAATATATGAAAGCACTTCGTGCTGTGGCAAACGAAGTAAAACCCGATTTCTGGCTTATGGGCGAAGTAATCCATGGAAATTATTCCCGTTGGGCAAATGAGGGAACGCTTCATTCGGTAACCAATTATATGCTTCATAAAGCATTGTATTCTGGCCATAACGACCACAATTATTTTGAAGTAGCTCATACCATTAAATATGTTAGCGGCATGGTTGGAAATAATTTAAATCTATACAGCTTTGTAGATAATCATGATGTAGAACGTATTTATACCAAGCTAAGTAATAAGGCGCATTTTGTACCAGTACATGTGATGCTTTATACCTTACCGGGTATTCCGTCTTTGTACTATGGTTCGGAATTTGGTATCGAAGGACGCAAGGAACGTACTTCTGATGATTCCTTGAGACCTGCATTGAATTATGAAGATTATAAAGATACTATCGAAACAAACCCTTGTACAAAGCTTGTTGCAGCACTTGGTAAGATTCGCCAGAACACACCAGCATTATGTTATGGAGAATATAAAGAATTGTTGCTTCAGAATACACATTTTGCTTATGCAAGAATTCTAGATGGTAAATCCGTGATTACAACAGTTAATAATGCAGACAATGACGTAATGATTGATGTAGAGGCTGGGAATTCTGTAGAATATGTCGGTGCATTGACAGGTGAAAGAGTATCTGTAAAAGGTGGACGTATACAGGTTAAGCTGTCTGCAAACTCTGGTGAAATATGGCTTCCTATCGAAATGGTTGATGCGAGTTTTGAGCCGATAAAGACTTTGGAAATAGTAAAAATTCCAGAACCAGTGAAGGTAGTGGAAGAAACACAAAAGGAAGAACCAGAAAAAGAAGTTTCAAAAGTAGAGGAAACAATAAAAACAGTGGAACTGCCGAAAGAGGAACCTAAGGTTGAGGCAAAAACGGAAAAAGTAGTTGTAGATGGGACTAAATCCTATGAAGATATGACTATTGAAGAACTTCAGGAAGCAATTCTTGAGAAAATGAGAAAGAATGGGCCGGTGACCGATTATATGGTTGGTACTGTTCGTGAAAACAAACATCAAGGTTCTTTGATTAACTGGGTGAAAAGTTTTAATTAGTTTAATAAGAAGTTAGAAGATAGGCTAACTGGAGGAATCTGGTTAGTCTATTTCTTAGTGTAAATTTATGTTCTGAAAAATGCAAAGGTGGAGGAAATATGGCGAAAGCAGGAAATTATTATTATGACCAATTGAATAAAGAACAGCAGAGGGCATACTATGCCATAAAGGAAGGATTGTTAAATCTACAGGATTCCTTTGCGGTACCAATGCTTTCGCGGAAAGAATTGTCGGATATCTATTATATGATTCGCATGGACTGTCCGGCTATTTTTTATTCTGTTGCTTTTTCTTATAAGCATTATCCGGATTCTTCCGTAGTGGAGATGATACCACAGTATCTCTTTACCAAAAGTAAAATCAAGGAACATCGCCAGGCGATGGAGTCAAGAGTGAAAAAACTGGCTCTTCAGGCGGCGAATTTGGATGAAAAGGGAAAAGAGTTATTCATACATGATTTTATGGTAAAGAATGTGAAGTATGATAAGTTGAAGAAGGAGTATTCCCATGAAATCATCGGCGCGTTGGGAAATGGCGTTGCGGTATGTGAGGGGATAGCAAAGGCGGTAAAAATATTGTGCGATGAACTAAACATATGGTGTATTATCGCTTTGTCTGAAGCGAATCCGGAAAAAGGCATAAAATATAGACATGCATGGAATGTGATTCGCATTGGCGGACAGTATTATCATCTTGATGCAACCTTTGACAATACACTTTCGAAAGATGATATGGTGAGATATGATTATGTGAATTTGTCAGATAAGCAGATTTTTAGAGACCATGAACCTGTTATCTGGAAAATACCGGTTTGCAGCGATAACGACCATTTCTATTACAAAGAGAAGAAAATCTCATGGACAACCATGGACGAGGTACAGAATCGGACAAAACAGGCGGTGAAGAAAGGAAAAGTATTGCTATTTCATTGGCGTGGAGGATATCTGACAAAAGAGATTCTGGGAAGTCTAATGGAGATCTTTGCTAAAGAAGCACAGGTTAAGAATAAGCGAGCATATGTTTCCGTCAACTGGCCACAGGCAGTATTGCGAGTGCGGTTTGAGGATGGAGTTGGTCAAGAACAGCTTGAGATGGAAGAGGCAAACGAGGGGGAAGAAGGAGTAGGGTGAGTATAATATTGATAATATACTGATAGGACATGTTGCGGTAGTTGGCATAACGGCAAAATAAAAATAAATGCCATGATAAAAGTTTGATATTTTGCCGATAATGCTATATACTATAACGTAGTAAAGTGTAAATTTAGATTTGATTTATAACGGAGGAGAGCAGATGCGATACCTTTCAGTTACTGAAATAGCAAAAAAATGGAATGTTTCAGAGCGCAGTGTCAGAAACTACTGTGCGCAGGGACGAGTGCTGGGGGCATCCCTCGTTGGTAAGACTTGGAATATTCCTGAAAATGCAGAAAAACCGGAGCGTTCTAACAAGAAGAAGGAACAGCCTGTTACTTTGCTGGATATTTTGCAGGAGCAGAAAGCAAGCAAGTATTCTGGTGGTATTTATCATAAGACACAAATTGATTTAACATACAATTCCAATCATATGGAAGGCAGCCGTCTGACTCACGATCAGACAAGATATATTTTTGAAACTAACACCATCGGTGTAGAAAAAGAAGTGCTCAATGTGGATGATGTGATAGAAACAGCAAATCACTTCCGTTGTATTGATATGATTATTGATAATGCAAAAGTAACACTGACAGAAAAGTTTATCAAGGAACTTCATCTTATTTTGAAGAATGGAACCAGTGATTCTAGAAAAGATTGGTTTGCTGTTGGTGAGTATAAAAAAATGCCGAATGAAGTTGGCGGCATGGATACTGCACTTCCGGAAGAAGTTTCCGATAAGATGAAAGCTCTGCTGACAGAGTACAATGGAAAACAAGAAAAAAACTTTGAGGATATTCTGGACTTCCATGTGAAATTTGAGCGAATCCATCCGTTTCAGGACGGTAATGGTCGTGTGGGAAGATTGATTATGTTTAAGGAATGTCTGAAATATAATATTGTTCCGTTCATCATAGAGGATAATCTAAAGATGTTCTATTACCGAGGATTGAAAGAATGGAACAATGAAAAAGGGTATTTGACAGATACCTGTCTGACAGCACAGGATAAATATAAAGCGTATTTGGATTACTTTAGGATTGCTTATTGAAAGTGTTAAAAGTTCATTCTAAAGTGTCAAATTGGCACTTTGAGAAAAATTGGATGACATACATTTTAAAGACAGGAGTAAATAGTGGAAAAGTAAGGAATTAAAGGCGAAATTCTTACTACCAATTATTTGAATTTTAGTGAGCCAAGAGCATAGGAGAAGCTGAATCAGCTTTCCAATATTACATTAAAAATGTATGATGTTGAAGCTTCAGGAGATGGATTTCACACTAAGGGATACATTTTCAAAAAAATGAAATCTATAGGATTATCATTGGTAGTTCTAATATGACCAAAACCGCGCTTTATTGTTAATTTGAAGAAAATTATTGAGGCAGGGGAAGAGAGAGCATTATGGATTTCGGCTACGGGAACAGGAAAAACATATGCATCTGCATTTGCTATGCGAGAGCTAGAATATAAGAGAGTTCTGTTCTTGGTTCACCGTGGTCAGTTGGCGCGTCAGATAAGGAAATCATACAAGAAAGTATTTGGCAAGAATATTTCTATGGGATTAGTAGGTGCAGGATATGCGGACTACGATTCTGATTATGTGTTTGCGATGGTGCAGACATTAAATCGCGATGAACATTTGCATAATTATAGTCCTGACGAATTTGATTGTATTATCTTGGATGAGGCACATCACAGTTCTGCGGACACGTATCAAAAGGTCATGAATTATTTTAAACCTAAGTTATGGCTTGGTATGACTGCGACTCCGGATAAAAGGGATGACGATGTAGCAGGACGTAACATTTACGAGATATTTAATTATCAGATTGCATATGAAATTCGATTGCAGCAAGCAATGGAAGAGGATATATTATGTCCGTTTCACTATTTCGGAATCAGCGATGTTTCCTTAGTTGAAGAAAAGCAATTGAAATCGAGAAAAATGTCTGATAGAGATTTCAATTTGCTTACTGGCGATGAGCGTGTACGCCATATTATTGAACAAGCAGAATATTATGGGTATAGCGGAGATAGAGTAAAAGGGCTAATTTTTTGTAGTAGAATTGATGAATCTGAGGAATTGTCACAGAAATTTAATGCTTTAGGATATCGAACGATTGCACTTAATGGTAGCGCATCTGAAGATGAGAGAGCATACGCTTTTGAAAGACTTGCTATGGATGAGAAAGATGCTACAGAAGAAACACAGCCGTTGGATTATATTTTTTCGGTAGAAATCTTAAACGAAGGTGTTGATATTGTAGAAGTAAATCAAGTAATTATGCTACGACCTACAGAATCTCCGATAGTATTTATTCAGCAGCTTGGTAGAGGGCTTCGTAAAGCAGAAGGAAAGGAATATGTGGTTATTCTTGATTTTATTGGAAATTACAATAATAATTTTATGATTCCAGTCGCTCTTTCCGGTGACAGGTCGTATAATCCAGATGTCATAAGAAAATATGTAATCAGTGGAAATACTACGATACCAGGTGCATCTACAGTGCATTTTGATGAAATAGCAAAGAATAAGATTTTTGCATCAATTGATAGAATTAAAGGGATGAAATCCATTATTAAAGCTAGCTATAGGAACTTGAAAAATAGACTTGGACGTATTCCGTACTTGCTAGATTTCTATGATAATGGAGAAGTTGATCCATTAGTAATTACACGTGAATATAAGACATATCAGACGTTTCTTGAATCAGAAGAAAAGGAGCTGTATGTAGGGAGAGTATCGGAACAGGAAATGACTATACTTGAGTATTTGTCAAAAACTATCTTATCTGGGACAAGACCATATGAATTAGAAATGTTAAAGCAGTTGATGGAACAAGAAGTGATTCATTTGGATGAGATTAAGAAAGAGTTAGGAGAAAAGTATGGATATGTAATTGATGATGAATCATTTTCTAATGCAATAAATGTACTATAAGGTAGTTTTGTAAGTAAAGAAGAAGAGCTTCAAAAATATTGTCATATTGATATTTTAAATAATTACAGTACTAAAATACTTCATAGAATGGCAGGATTCACAGAACGTTTGCAACATAGGGAATTTGCACGACAGGTTAGAGATATTATTGAAGTTGGCTTGAGAAGGTATAAAGAAAAATACCATGATGGAAGAAGTGAAGAATGTCCATTTGTGTTGTATGAAAAGTATTCTAGACGTGATGTAAGTTTATTAATGAATTGTGGAAGAGATTTGTCATCAACAATGTATGGAATGAAAAGAATAGGTAATGACGTATTTATCTTTGTAACATATCATAAAGAAGAAAGTGTAGATGCAGAGAAAAGTTATGTAGATGGAAAACCAGATTATGCGGATGTATTTGAAGATAATGTTATTTTTAGATGGGATTCACAAATAGGCAGAGGAGTAGACAGTTCTTACATGGAAGATGTTTGTACTGCAACAAGAAAACATTTGCTTGTAAAAAAGAGTGATGCAGAGACTGGTTTCTATTATATGGGAATATTTGATATAACAGATGTTAAAGCAGATACTAAAAAAGACAATAACGGCAAAATTAGAGATATTGCAAAAGTAACTGTACAAATGAAGCATCCAGTTAGAAATGATTTATTACGTTATTTACAGAGTAATATCCAAACAAAAGGAGAAAAAGAGGCATGAAAACAATTAGAGTAGTAGCAGCTATAACCAAGGCAGTGAATGAGCACGGAGAGACAATTATTTTTGCGACTCAAAGGGGCTATGGTGACCTAAAAGGAGGTTGGGAATTCCCAGGAGGAAAGATTGAAGATGGTGAAACACCTCAAGAGGCACTTAAGCGTGAGATAATGGAAGAATTGGAGACAGAAATTAATGTAGGTGAATTGATTGATACGATCGAGTATGATTATCCAACTTTTCATCTGTCTATGGATTGCTTTTGGGCAGAGATTGTTTCGGGTAATCTGGTGCTTAAGGAACATGAAGCTGCAAAGTGGTTAACGAAAGAGGAACTTGATTCAGTTGAATGGTTGCCAGCAGATATTACATTAATTGATAAAATTAAGACGGTTATATAGACATAATAGATGTAGGAAATAAAAATAGTTATAAATCGAAAATACAAGGAGAATAGATAGTATGGGATTTGGGTGGAAAGATGAAGCTATTGAAAATATTTCGCAGGATCAATTTGATATAACGCAATATATAACGGGGTTGAGTGAGTTTATTAAAGAATGTGAAACGCCAATGACAATTGCTATTCAAGGAGATTGGGGCAGTGGTAAAACAAGTGTTATGAATATGGTAAAGAATAATCTTGGGGAAGAGGTGATTTCTGTTTGGTTTAATACGTGGCAATTTTCACAATTTACTATGGGAGATGATCTTCCTATTGTATTCCTTAATTATTTGTCCCAAGCATTGTGCAAAGATGGACGATGGTCAGTGGGGGAATTTCTTAATTTAGTAACAGGGCTTGGTAAGATAGCAATAAAAGCTGTTGGAGAACAAAGTGAAAAAATGTTAGGAATTAGCGTAGTAAATGATGTGATTAGTGATAAGCTAGAAAAAAATGCAGTTGATATAATTCAAGAATTGAAGGATACGTTTCAGAAAACTGTGAATGAGATTTCTCAGGCAGACGGAGGAAAAAGAATTGTATTCTATATAGATGATTTAGATCGTTTGCAACCTTTACGAGCAGTGGAATTGTTGGAAGTATTGAAAATATTCTTAGACTGTGAGAAGTGTGTATTTGTATTGGCGATTGATTACGAAGTGGTTTCTCAGGGGATTAAGGAAAAATATAAGAATAATTTAGATGAAAGAAAGAGTCGTAAATTTTTTGAAAAAATAATTCAGGTACCATTTAAGATGCCAGTAGCGCATTACAATATTGATAAGTATATTGGTGCTGCATAAATAGTAAGGAGAGTATGTACTCAAACTTGTTCTGTAGAGAAAGGACTAAACATCCTGATAGTTATAAGAAATTAAGCAATTGCGGTTATGAAATAAGTACGCATACCAGTAATGATGCAAAAGTAGGGCAGGTATGTAAAATTTATGAAAGAATGGGAATTGAAAAAAATATGGTTAAGTTTTCTATGAAAGAAGCTTATAATGCATAATTTGTAAAAGGTTTTTTTATCTGCCACGGCAGTATTGTAAAGAAGTGTTACAAAGTAAGCGCAATAGTAATAAGGTATAAATTTAGCCTCCAATCGGAGGCTTCTTCTTTGTCGTGAACTCAAGCGTTTTGCTCTGAGTTGTTTTGACATGCTCTTTTTACTTCATCATTTTTAATACAGAAAAGCAGTTTTCATATGAAGGTTTATCATTAACGGAATCGGTAAAACACCTTGCGAAGTTTGTTTCTGATATCTGGCAGATTCACCCATTTTGTGAAGGAAATACAAGAGCAACAGCTGTATTCATGATTAAGTATATGAAAACATTTGGCTTTGAAGTGAATAATGATATTTTTGAAAAACATTCTTGGTATTTCAGAAATGTACTGTAGAGGAATTAGTCATTTTAAAACATATTGTGGAAGATCCTTGTGTGAAACAAAATGATTTGGCGAAGATGACCGGCAAATCGTTAAGCACAGTTAAGAGGATTATGGATGTAATGCAAGAAAAAGGATATGTTCGCAGAGTGAACGGGAAACGATATGGAAAGTGGAAAGTATTGGTGGATGTATCAGAATGTAACTGAAAGAGAAAGTATCTGGAAAAAGATAGAATGGGTCACTCAGATATTCAGACCACGTTTAATATCTATACTCATTTTAAGTTGGAAGATGCTAAAAATGATTTAGAAAAGCTTAAAATCAGAGAAGAAATGCAAAAAGAAATGAGTGTGATAGATATGGCTGAAGCAAAGCAGGCTTTAGCGAGAGTAAAGGGGCTATAATAAGTAGTTTATAGGTTTAAAAAGTAGTGTGATGTACGAATGAAAAAATTACCTCGATTTTTACCTATTTTGATGGCTAAGATATAATAAGTTAGGGTTCTAGGGTAAAAACCTTGGAACCCTTGTAAATACTAAGAAATTCGAGGTTATACTAACTTATGCAAAGAAAAATAAAAGTGCTTATGGTTTGCCGCGGCAGCAAGTTGCTTTTCGGAAAAAGTCTAGGAAAATCAAGGGTTGTGGGAGTTTAGAAGAGGATTTTTATACCAGATTTATACCAAATTTTAGTGAATTTGGGGCTGTGACATGGTTTGTTGAAAAATGGTCAAGTATGATTTAGTCAATCGTACTTGACTATTTTATGAGTAATTAAATTCTTAATACTACTTGTCATATGACAAGTGAAATAAAAATATTGCTTGACGTACGACAAGTGATAGAATAAAATTAAGATGGAGGTGGAAGACTATGAATATACAGTTGATAAGAGAAAAACAGGACCTCACTTATTTGTCCTGGTCGGTATATCGTAATTCATCAGGAACAGCAGGTTCCTTTTTGAAATCGTATTCGGAATTAGGAGGCAGAAAAGTTTACTATAAGCTTTCGAATTTTGATAAAGTGCAGGGCGTAATCGGTCATGAATGTGTAAATGAATTGATTGTTGATAGGTTGCTTACAATATTAGGGATTCCGCATTTGTCATATCAGCTTATCCATGCAGATATCATAGTGGATGGGAAAATTAGAGATGTATACCTTTGCGCCTCTGATGATTTTAAGGAAAAAGGTGAGTCCAAAATTGCGCTGGATGCATATAAGGAAAGAGAAGAATATGAGGCGGAATCTGCCCTTGATTTTTGCGTGCGCAAGGGGTGGGAAGATTATATTTATCAGATGCTCGTAGTGGATTATCTGATTCTCAATCGTGACCGTCATGGTGCCAATATTGAAGTGTTACGTAATAGCCGAAAGAAAACTTTTCGTATGGCACCGTTGTTTGATCATGGACTTTCACTGCTTTGTCGCTGTATGAATGATACTCAGATAGAGGCATTCGATGTAATGGAAGATAAACCTTGTAATAATTATATTGGGTCAAAGTCTACATGGGAGAATTTGAAATTGATACCTGCAGATAAAAGGCCTATGCTAAATCCTTTGTGTGAAACTGATAGAGAGAGGATAATGGAAGGACTTGATGGCATTATATCCGAAGTACTTCAAGACAAAATATGGGAAATGATTTGGAAAAGGTGGTGTGCGTATGAAGATTTTTGCAATTCGTGATGAAGCTGCCGATGTGCAGAAAGACTTGGCGTACCTTCTTTATTATGAGCTTGAAAAGAGATTTTATATCGAATTGCCTGAGGGAGCAGACCCATGGGAAACTCCTTTGCTGTTGGATTCTTTTGTAAAACAAAACGAAACTACCATAAACTCCTATTGGAGCAAAGTATGGGTCCAGCAACGTATTATTCCCACAGACCGACAGAATATTGGAGAGATTCTGCGTGATAATCAGTTGGAGGAATACGATGAATATGAGCTTCTGACGTTAGCGATGGGAAGATGCGCTCAAGACGATTATTACCTTGTCCCAATGGATGAAAAGGATCTCCCGGAAGAAATCAGAAAACGATTTGCCACCAGAATTGAAGATGTGCTTCCTTTGGATGATTATTGCTTGCTTGTGTTTTTTAGAGATGGAATTATCAAGAAATGTGATTTGAAGAAACATTTTGAGAAGACAAAAGGTTTTCAAATCTTGCTTAAGAAACCGGAATATTTTGAACATGTTCAAATGCAAACCGGTGGATATGGTGTGGCATGGGATGTGAATATGAGTGTTTCGGATTCTGTGCTATATCGTATGGGAAAGAATGTTCCGCTTACCGTAGCGGATTTTCGGAATTTTGTCACACATAGAGTAATCAATGCAACGGAAGCAGCGGAGCTGCTTGGGTGTTCAAGACAAAATATTATTGATTTGACAAAACGAGGTAAACTGCATCCGCTCAAAACATCTGACAAGAATACATTGTACTTGAAGAGTGAGATATTAAAGAGAAATTGGCAGTAGGAATTTGGTGAATGTCATTTTGTTTTGCAAAACTTGAGCTTTAATATTTTGAAAGTGCAAACTTGTATATAAAAAAGAAACGTGCCCCCTTTTCCGATCCGAAGACTTTACTCAGTAACAAAACCCGTTTCTTAGTTACAGAAGCGAGTAACCTTTTCTAATCCGAAGAAATTACTCAGTCAAAAACTCGCTTCTCTGAAAATGAAACGAGCTACCCGCTTGAGCTGATGGCTATACACGACATAAAACTCATTTCATGAGACTATGATAAGCAAGAAGAGTGACGGATTCAAGTGGAAATATCGGTAAGTTGTGGTATATTAAAGGTTAAGGAAAATATGTTGATTGGAGGCGATATAATGGCAAATAGAATTACATATCAAAACATAGATATGCAGAAAACCGGCAGAAAATTAAAACGTATCATTGAATCGGAAGGCTATACGCCTCGTATGATACAGGAGTATTTGCATTTATCTTGTGTTCAGCCGATTTATCGTTGGTACAAAGGACTTATATTACCATCGGTGGACCATCTGTTTATGCTAAGCGAGTTATTGAATGTTCATATGGAAGATTTTTTGGTAAAGAAAAATGAAAGGCCTATTATATATGACGTTGAACAATATAATATTGTGGCTGCGCAGAAAAGAATCATAGCATACTGTCAAAAGATGTATCAATTAGTTGCATAAAGTGTTTTGGACTAACAGTCCAATGAAAAAAGTATTGACAAATGATATCCTTTTATTATGAGCCCATGCGGGTTTGTAGTAGGAGGATTTTTTTGCTTTAATTTAGAAAAAGAGGTTAGCACATGTCTAGAAAAACTGTGATTTTGGAACCTAATACAGAAGATAAATTAAAGAAATTGGGGCATCGTATAAAGAAGGCAAGGTTACGTAGGAATATCAGTGCTGAAACAATTTCTGGGAAAGCTGGCATAGGAGAAAGCACATTCTATGCAATAGAGCGTGGAATAGCTACAGTGTCACTAGGAGCATATGCCGCGGTGTTGTCTGTATTGGGATTAGATAGTGATTTGGATGGAATTGCTGTGGACGAAGAAGGAAAGGCTCTGTTTTGGGAACAGAATATCATAGAACGAAAGCGAGCAAAAAGAAGAAAGGCAGATAGGAAACTGCCGGTGCCAAATGGAATAACAGATTATCGCAAGATTTCAAGTGAATATTATTACGTGGATAAAACATTGCTGATACGAGATTTTATAGATGAGCGTCCATTGGTGTTATTGTTTACTCGACCATCAGGATTTGGCAAGTCATTAAATATGGATATGTTACGAGTGTTCTTTGAAAGGACAGAGGGGGATACATCTGTTTATTTCAGAGATAAGAAAATATGGAAGTGTGGAAAGGAATATCAAGAGTACCAAGGAAAATATCCGGTTATTTATATGTCTTTTGCAAATGTGAGAGGCGAAACGTGGGAAAGGTCATATGAACTGATTTACAAAATAATACGAGGAGAATTTGAAAGACATAAGAAACTGCTTCAAAGTGAAAAAATAATATCTTATCAAAAGGAATACATGGAGAAAATGTTGAATGGGAATGCAAGTGTTGTAGATGTATCGTGTGCCTTTTTAAATCTTTCACATATGCTGCGGTTGGATTATGGAGTAGCTCCGGTTGTTATAATAGATGAATATGATGCTCCGCTTCTGATGGGGTGTGCTCATGGATATTATGATAAAGTGGTTAGTTTTATGGATATATTACTTTCCGGTGGATTAAAGGATAATCTGCACTTGGCTTATGGATTTTTGAGTGGAGTTATGAGTATTGCAAGATGGAAAGAACTGACCGGGCTTAATAATATAATAGAAAATTCTATTTTGGATAATCGTTACAGTGAGCACTTTGGGTTTTCTCAAGAGGAAGTACAAACAATGATAGATTATTATGGCGCTACGGAAAAATATGGGGAATTTCTTGAGTGGGATGGAGGCTATTCTTTGGGAGAAAAAGAGATATTTAATCCAAGGTCTGTTGTCGAGCATTTAGCTAATGAAGTGTTACAGTGAGACTTGAAATCACAAATTGTGATTTCAAGTGTAAGGCATCTTGAAGTCGCAATTTGCGGCTTCAAGTTTAAGATAAATTTGCAAATATAATATACTTACCCGGGTAGTCGGGGGACGTGCTCTCATCCGTTCCGAGCCTTATGGAAAGGATGATGCTTATGAGTACATACGAGGAATTTATGATAATCTTAACCGTAGCGTTATTGATTGTAGCAATTCTGGATATGAAAAATCATAAAAAATAGCCGTCCTGCTCTCTGGAAAAGTTTAGGACGACTACTTTTTGTAACTTGTTTTAAATTTCGCCGGGACGGGTGAAGTGCACTCACCTTCCGACTGCCTTGTTAAGTATATTATAGGCAATTATTTTGAAAAATTCAATACAAATAAAAGATAACTATTGATAAATCAAGAGAAAGGAATAATTTTATGATACCAACACTATACGAACCATTCCGTCATTGGTCAGAGAAGGGCTCTGTTTACATATTATCGGATTTGCATTTTGATGATGCAGATTGCAAGTTTATGAGTCCGGATTGGATTACTCCACAGGAGCAGATTGAGATCATCAATAGGATTGTAATGAAAAATGATACATTTATCTGCTTGGGAGACGTTGGAAGCCCGGAGTATCTCAAAGACATCAAGGCGAAAAAAAGATTCTGATTCTCGGGAATCATGACGCAAAAGGTGCATATAAGAATTACTTTGATGAAATCTATACAGGTCCGCTATTTATAGCAGAGAAAATATTGTTATCACATGAACCTGTGTACGGATCGCCATGGTGTCTGAATATACATGGTCACGACCATAATCATATGGAACCATACAAAGAGGGATGTAAACACATTAATTTGGCGGCGAATGTATGTGGATATACACCGATAAACCTTGGAAAGATTATCAAGGAAGGTGTGCTTGCAGATGTTCCAAGCATTCATCGGATGACGATTGATAGGCAAGTGGAAAGAGGAAGGAAAAAATAGAACAAGTTTTGTTAAAAAGATAAACGGAATATGTTTACGGAAGGAGGCGGTCATGCTAAGCTGCCTCATCGACAAGCAAAAAATGAAAGTGGGTCACCACTTCCACTGCTTGCGGCGTTGTGGAAGCAGTATAGTTTCCTTATGATGTGAGTTACATTGCGGTGTATTACGATTACGATAAAAGATAAAAGATAAAAGAGAGCGGGAATATGTTGAAAATATTCGGATAAAGGAATATAATGAAATATGTAGTGAAAAGTTTAGAATGACGATAAATTTGTGGAGGATGAGGGAATTCCCTTTTAAGAAGATATGGACTTTTTTTCGCGAGTAATGAGCTTTGGCGAAAAACTGGGACGAAAAAAGATAAAGCCAGAACCAAGCTCAGAATGCATAAGAATCTATAAATTACAGGATGAGATAAATGCGTTGCTAAAAGGTAATCATTATGTGGCTAGAAGTGAGTATGCAGAAATAATACCTGTGTATAAAGATATTGTTGAATATTTCAGGGTTTTGCAGAATAGCAAGATGCTGAAAAACTATTGCGCTCAAAATGGAATTTTAGAAGGAGAGGTCTTAAGGATTATTGATTTGTATGACCACCTTGGGGAGAGGGTTGATGCTGCAAATGATGAATATATAAAGAATCAAATGTTATCAGAGAAAGAATATCTCGATAATATTCTAAAAGATGTTGACCCAGTTATTGTGCTTGATGAAGACCAAAGAAAGGTAATTTTAACAGATGAGGATTACTGTCTCGTAATTGCTGGAGCTGGAGCTGGCAAAACAACTACAGTTGCTGCTAAAGTTAAATATTTGGTTGAAAAGAAAGGAATAGAGCCAAGAGATATATTGGTTATTTCTTTTACGAATAAAGCGGTAGGTGAGCTTCGTGAAAAGATAAATAAGGATCTTCATATAGATTGTCCTATTGCGACGTTCCACTCAACTGGTAATGCAATTTTAAGAATAAATGATCCAGAACCATTAAATATATTTGATGGCTCTAAGTTATATTTTCTTTTACAGGATTATTTTAAACAATCAATTCTTACAAATGAGGTTTTGGTAAACAACCTCATTATGTTCTTTGCCTCATATTTTGAAGCTCCTTATGAAGGGGCTGATTTGAATGAGTTCTTCAATAAAACTGCGAAGGCAAACTATACGACTATGCGAAGTGAATTGGACGAGTTTAGACGTGAAGTAGTAGATGCCAGAACAAAGAAGAAGGTGACTATTCAGAATGAAGTATTGAAATCTTATCAGGAAGTGCAGATAGCTAACTTCTTGTATCTGAACAATATTGATTATGAGTATGAACCAATCTATCCATATAATATTACATTTTCGAGAAAACCATATACGCCGGATTTTATTATTAGACAAGGAGATAAGGTAGCTTATATTGAACATTTTGGTGTTACTGAGGATGGAAAAAATAGCCGATTTACAGAGGAAGAATTGGTAAGGTATAAGCATAGTGTAAATAATAAAGTGAAGCTCCATAGAGAGCATGGAACCACTTTGATTTATACTTTTTCAGAGTTCAATGATAAGAGGAGTTTGCTGAAACATCTGCAGGAAAAATTGGAAGCTGCAGGTTTTGAATTAACACCAAGATCAAATAAGGAAGTTATGGATAAACTTATTGCCTCAGAGGAGTCAAGATATGTCCGAAAGCTAGTTAACCTTATTTGTAGATTCATCACGAATTTTAAAACAAATGGATTCGATGTTGATGAGTTTGACAGAATGTATCATTCTACAACAAATGTCAGATCAAGATTATTCTTGAATATTTGTCAAGATTGCTACTTAGAGTATCAGAGATATTTAAAAGAAAACAGTGCTGTTGATTTTGAGGATATGATAAACGAATCGGCGCGGGTACTTCGTCAAGTTAAGGAAATGAAGGAGAAGCTTCATTTCAAATATATTATTGTGGATGAGTACCAGGATATTTCTAGACAGCGTTTTGATTTGACTACAGCTATTTCAGAGGTT
The DNA here is from genome assembly GCA_017436865.1 of Lachnospiraceae bacterium. GTDB lineage: Bacteria > Bacillota > Clostridia > Lachnospirales > Lachnospiraceae > COE1. Next base: position 10,167 of record JAFSCH010000093.1, on the reverse strand, counting down.
TGTGATGGAAAAATAATAGCTGTTGGAGATGATTGGCAGTCAATATATGCTTTCAGTGGTTCGGATATTTCATTGTTCACTAAATTTCAAGAGAAGATGGGATATGCAAAACTCTTAAAAATCGTACGCACATATAGAAATGCACAAGATGTAATTGACATAGCGGGCAATTTTATTCAAAAGAATCCTACTCAAATTGAGAAGCAGCTTATTTCACCAAAGAATATAGATGATCCTGTAATTATTTATACATATGATAGTTCATACAAGCAAAGAGGCGGTGATAGAAGAAGTGGAGCGTTGTATGCGACTGCAAATGCAGTTGAGACAGCTCTTAATCAGATAATGGAGTATAGTCGTCAGGCTGGAAAGAAAGATGCTGGTTCAATCCTCTTATTGGGAAGATATGGTTTTGATGGGGATTACTTAGAACGTTCTGGTTTATTTGAATATAAGACTAGAGGAAGCAAAATAAAATCAGTAAAGTATCCGCAATTAGATATTACGTTTATGACAGTACATATGGCAAAAGGACTTGGTTATGACAATGTTATTGTTGTGAATGGAAAGAATGAAACTTACGGCTTTCCTTCAAAGATAGAAGATGATCCAGTTCTGTCGTTTGTAATCAAGGGAGATAATTCTATTGATTATGCAGAGGAGAGAAGACTGTTTTATGTTGCAATGACTAGAACAAAGAATAGAGTATATTTCATTGCTCCGGAACAAAACCCTTCAGAATTTCTGCTTGAGATAAAACATGATTATAAGAGTGTTGTTCTTAATGGAAAGTGGAATGAGGAGGAAATAAAACAGAACTCGACAAGAAAAGTATGTCCTATTTGCGGGTATCCGTTGCAGTTCAGATATAAGAATGCCTATGGTTTGAAATTATATATGTGCACAAATGACCAAGAAATGTGTGGCTTTATGACTAATGATATTAAAGCAGGCAAATTGGTGATAATGAAGTGCGATAAATGCCGGGATGGATATTTGATAGCAAAGAGCGCAGGAAATGGATATTTCTTAGGATGTACGAATTATAAGAATGATAAGACAGGGTGCAATAATACTATTGGTACAAATGAATACCTTACACTAAAGAATATTGAACCTGATTTTGCTGAACCATTTGTCTCAGCAGTGACTGTTGTTCCGGTTGAAGAAAGAGGAATGCCTACACAAAAATCAATGCAAAAACCTAAGGTGACAAATATTCCGGAAGTAAAACCTGAACAGTTTGTTGCGAGAACTATTATTTTGGCAAAAGATAAAAATACACAGATAGCAGTTCCTGAAAAAACAGAGGTCATGGAAACCAATGATTTGAATGATATGAGTTTCAAAGGGAAGGATTTGATGGAGCTAGCGAGAAATACTATTAATTGTTTGGGACACATTAGTGAGAATTACTATTTTGGAATCATGATTCTTATCAGTGTTTTACGTGGAGGCAATAGGAAACAGATTGTAAAGCATAAGTTAAATGAAGTTCCAGAGTATGGAATTTATGCGGATGTGAGTAGAGACGATATGCGAGCTGTTGTTCAATGGTTGATTAATAATCACTATATGCTTAAGACCAAGGCAAAGTATCCGGTTCTTCATCCAACGTATAATGGAAATCATTTTGATGAATGTATTACGAAGAAACAGATAAAGGATTTTAAAAAGTACTTGGAAGATCCAAACAGAGAAATTTTTGAAGATGAGGATTCGGAAGAGTAAAAAAGAAGTATTGGTAGGTGGTTACAATGAGTAATAATTATGATGATGGTTTTATGGACGAAGAATCATTATGGACTAGTCTTTTCGATATGGCCGAAGATTTCGAAGAAAAAGAAGATTTGCTTGTATACGAGAATGTAAACTTTTATGAAAGTTCTGCAGTGAAAGATGAAAGATACCGTACGCCAGAAGAAACTTTAAAGGTCTTATTTGGTTACGATTCTTTTAGGGATGGCCAGAAGCAAGTAATAGATAGCATCTTGTCAGGAAGAGATGCTTTTGCAGTTATGCCTACAGGTGCCGGAAAGTCAGTATGTTATCAGATTCCTGCGATGATGTTGTCAGGTATAACATTGGTTATTTCACCGCTTATTTCACTTATGCAGGATCAAGTAAAAGCTTTAAATGAAGCGGGTGTTTCGGCAGCATTTATTAATAGTTCCTTATCTGAAAGTGCATTTTATGAGACTGTCAGAAACGCAAGACAGGGATTATATAAAATAATATACGTGGCTCCGGAACGTCTTGTTACTGAGGGATTTCTTGAGTTGGTGCGCGACGTGCAAATCTCGATGGTGACAGTGGATGAGGCTCATTGTATTTCTCAATGGGGACAGGATTTTCGTCCGAGTTATATGAAAATTGTAGAGTTTGTAAAAATGCTGGAAAAGAGACCAATTTTAAGTGCATTTACAGCTACTGCAACAGAAAACGTTAGAGAAGATATAGTATGCACTTTGGGACTTAATAATCCATATGTCTTAGTAACTGGTTTCAATCGAGATAATCTATTTTTTCAGGTAGATAAGCCAAAGAGCAAAGAACAGTATGTTATTGATTATGTATTGAAGCATCTTGACGAGAGTGGAATAGTTTATTGTGCCACGAGGAAGAATGTTGACAGTCTTTATGAACTGTTAAAGAGTAAAGGCGTTTCAGTAGCAAAATATCATGCTGGAATGAGTTCTGCCGAAAGAAAGAAAATGCAGGATGATTTTGTGTTTGATTATACAAGTATTGTAGTTGCAACAAATGCTTTTGGTATGGGAATAGATAAATCCAATGTTAGATTTGTTATTCATTATAATATGCCACAGAGCATGGAAAACTATTATCAGGAGGCAGGAAGAGCTGGTCGAGATGGAATGGACGCCAAGTGCATTCTTTTATTCTCGCCACAGGATATTATCATTAACCGATTCTTGATAGACCATAAGGAAACGGCGGAGTTAGATTCGATTGATAGAGAGATTGTCAAAGAACGAGATACACAGCGTTTGCAAAGCATGGAAAGATATTGTTACACGACAGAATGTCTTCGTAATTATATTTTGAAATACTTTGGAGAAAATCCGGAGAAGCCTTGCGAAGATTGCGGTAATTGTCAGAGAGAGTTTGAAACTTTAGACATGACTGATGCGGCAAAGAAGATTATTAACTGTGTGTATGAAGCCAAGGGTAGGTATGGTAAGGGGATTATCATTGATACGGTTGTTGGGGCAAAAACGGCAAGGCTGGAAGATATAGGTGCTGTAGATTACAAATCCTATGGTGTGCTTGCGGCAACCAATAAGAATCTGCTAAAACGATTAATAGAACAGTTAGTATTAGAAGGATATCTCTTGGTAGGGGATTTTCAGGTGCTTAAACTAGGAGATATTACTGGACTGAAAAATCCGGAAAAAAAGGTGTTAGTGAAAATTAACGATGAAGACAAGCTTCCTGAAAAGGACACAAAAACAAAGAAAAAGTCAAAAGGTATGGAATCTCTTACATCTGCAGGTTTCAAACTGTTTGATAAACTTAGAGAACTTCGCCTTGAGATTGCCAGAGAAGAAAATATGCCTCCATACATTATTTTCAGTGATAAGACTTTGATAGATATGGCAGTAAAAGTACCTGCATCAAAGAGCGAGATGCTTAACGTTTCTGGTGTAGGGGAGAACAAATTTGTTAAGTATGGTGAACGTTTTCTCGTATTGATTGAAGAATGTATAGGAGAATATCCAGAGATCGTTCAGAACAAAAAGGATATTAGTCAGTACGTTGAGTCTGGTGTAAAAATGAAAAGAAAGAAAAAAGCTGGGAAGCAAGAGTTCTTTCTTCTTCAGGAAGAAGCGGATAATTTTATATATTCAGAATTTTTATATATTTCTGATATACGTGATGAAATGAATCGCATTTGTGGAAGAGATAATATAAAGAAAATTCCAGCAACGAGACTAATGGAAAAATTGTTAGCTGAGGAGGTAATTGAGGAAAAAGAAGTGGGCGGGAGATTTGATAAGCTGCCTACTGAAAAGGGAATAAAACTTGGCGTTAAAGTAATCGAAAAGGTCAGCGAAAAAGGCTATGCTTACACTGTATTAATGTATCCTCAGATTATTCAACAGATGTTGGTAGAGAGATTCGTGAGAGAAATGATTGCTGAGGAAGAACTTGAAGAAGAGGAAAAAGTTGAGAGTGATTGGTTTGCTGAAATACGCGAAAAACATGCAGGCGCCTATATGCCATGGACAGAGGAAGAGGATAGAAAATTAACCAATGAGTACGAGAGCGGCCAGTTTAGTACTCGTGATTTGTCAGAAATACATGGAAGAACAACAGGGGCTATTAGGGCAAGACTAAAAAAATTAAAGTTAATAAAAGAATAGTTAATTGATGAATAAAAGTGTTCTAATAAACGGACGTAATCAGATAAGTGTTGCTGATTTTTGGAGGACATAGTATGGAATATTTAACAACAGCCGAATTCGCAAAAAAATGGGGGATTTCACAGAGAAGAGTAGGAATTTATTGCAAGGAAGGACGATTGGAAGGAGCCATGATAAAAGGGAAGACTTGGTTGATACCTTCAAATGCAAAGAAACCAGAAGATCCGAGGCGAGTTCGAAAAGAAGAAAAGTAATACTATCAGAGGAGAGGAAGTTATGGCAGGTTATGACCTTGCGGAAGGACGCTATGAAAACAGAACATTGTCGGATGATGAGATGTGGTCAGCATTTAGTAACCTGTTTTCATCTCATTCCAAGAATTCCAGTAGTTATAAATTTGGTTTTCTGAAAGCAATTATGGACAACCTTTACAATGTGGATGAAAACTTGACATTGACCTTTGACCAGTTATTTGGAACATTTACAGAGGTGTACTGGAATCTTGTATTAAAGCATGGCATTCGTCAACAGCCGGTAAGTGAACGCTCAAACGGTACATATTTAGAACAGGCATTAAATGCTACGACTGCAAGATATTCTATTACTGCGGATATTCCCTTTGAGAGTATTTCGGATGAGGCCAAGATTGAGGTTTGTAAGAAAATTAAGAGCAAATGTAAGGTAAATGTTGTGGGCGCCTTATATGGTGATACAAAAGGTCTTTTCTATTCGTTTTCCCGAAAAGAAGAATGGTTGCAAATCAATCCACAGATGTATCAATTTGTTTGCAAGCATAAGCTGGCTATAGAAAAGTTGAATTATTATGAATGGGCAAAGTACCTTGAGAAGATAAATGATGATTCGGTAATGGATCATTTGCTTACTAAAATTGATAAGAGTTCTGAAAGAGAAAATCTCTCCATTTATCGAAGGATTCTCTTCGAAGAATTTGAAAATGAAAGTTGCTTTTATTGTGGTAAGAAACTATCTAACGATGGACAGAAGGTGCATGTTGACCATTTTGTTCCAAGAGCCTTTATTAAAGATGATAAGATGTGGAATTTAGTTCTTGCATGTCCTACATGTAATCTGCAAAAGAATGACAAATTAGCTCCGATTATTTATTTAGAAAAGTTACTTGATAGAAACAAGAAGATTATTTTAGTAAATGAAAAAGCAAAGGATATGGGAACTTACAGTGCGCAGAACTTGCGAGCAGTTTACTATTGGGCGAAGATAAATGGTTATGATGCTATATGGCAACCTAAGAGAATGAAAGAGGTGCAATAATGGGGAAATTGGTCAGAGATAGAATTCCGGAAATAATAAGAAATGATGGTAAAAAACCGATTATTGAAATATTATCAAATGAGGATTATTTGAAGGAACTGGACAAAAAGTTGAATGAGGAAGTAGCAGAGTATCAGGCAGACAAGTCCATTGAAGAGATGGCGGACATTCTTGAAGTACTGTTTGCAGTATGTGAAGCACGAGGCCATTCTGTGGAAGAATTGTTGCAAGTGAAAGAATCCAAGAGAGAAAAACGAGGTGGATTTAAGGACAAAATCTACTGGATTGGAAATGAGGAATAACAGATGCAGATAATCACAAATAATGAAAAACATAATCATATGGGGAAATTGGTGCAGATGTCAGCCCAGGCAAATATGATGATTATTGTGTCTGCTTTTATATCAGGAAACTTGGGAAAAATGTTTGACAGTATGCCAACAATTAAGCAAGTTACTATATATACTAATTTGAGTGGATTCTTAACTTCCAGTAAGTTTTAAGACTCAATCGAATAATAATGGTAAGAGGCCTGAAAAACAGCAATACCCGTTGATTTTTCGGGCTTTTATTGTTACAATTATTGAGTAGGTATACATACTTATAACTAAGGAGATAAATGGTTCATGTATTATGATTTCAAAGTAAAAATACCAGATGAAAAAGGGAAGATTTATGAGAAGGCAATCAAAGGTGTGGTCTACATCAATTATGAGTATGACAGGGTTTACAAGCCAGATAAGAAATACAACATTCCCAAGCGCACTACTATAGGTAAGCGTTGTGAAGATGATTCAACTATGATGTACCCTAACCCAAACTACCTGACATATTTTCCAGATGCAGAGTTGCCTAAGGATAAAGGGCACGATGACAGGAGCAGTTGTTTACGTATTGGTTCATTTCTTGTGATTGAAAAGCTGTTGATGGAAAGTATGGTAGATAAGATTATTTCTGGTATGTACAATGACAATCGTGGTTCAGGCTTATTCCTTGATCTTGCATCTTATTACATCATTACAGAAAATAATACCGGTCAATATTATCCTGACTATGCATACAACCATCCACTTTTCACGCCGAACTATAAGATATACAGCGACTCTGCTGTCTCAAAATTTACCAGCGAGATAACTGTGGATGACAGCGTTGAATTCCAGAATGAATGGAACTCCATCAAAAAGCATAAGGACAGAATTTATATTTCCTATGATTCCACTAATAAGAATTGCCAGGCAGGTGATATAGAACTGGCAGAATTCGGACATGCAAAGGAAGATAAAGGACTTCCGATAATAAACTATTCTATAGCATATGACATCAATAATAGAGAACCACTTTTCTATGAAACATATCCGGGGAGTATTGTGGACATATCGCAGCTTCAGATGATGATTGATAAGGCTGTGGCTTATGGATATAAGAATGCTGGATTTATTTTGGACAGAGGATACTTTAGCAGAGAAAACATAAGATACATGGATAAATGCGGATACGATTTTGCGATTATGGTAAAGGGTATGAAATCCTTCACAAATGAAATAATCAGGAAGGTAAAGGGAAGCTTTGAAGACAAGAGAGAATACACAATCCGCAGATATCAGGTAAATGGAATAACTGTTGAAACTCCTGTATTTTACTCAGATGAGAAGAACAGATATCTTCATATCTACTATAGCTATGGAAAGGCTGCTTCAGAGCGGGCAGCTCTGGAGACTAGGCTTGACAAGATGTCAGCGTATCTGAAAAGACTTGAAGGACAACAGGTTATAGTTGATAAGAGTTATGAAAAGTATTACAGTCTTGAATACTTTCATGAAGGCTATGAAGATCAGTGTTTTATCTGTGCGATTGAAAAATCTGATATTGTTGAGACAGAACTTGAGATGTGTGGGTATTTCTGCATCATTACTTCTGCCAAGATGACAGCTAAGGAAGCGTTGGAATTGTATAAGAGCAGAGATGCTTCAGAGAAACTGTTTAAGGCTGATAAGAGTTTTCTTGGAAATCGCAGCTTAAGAGTATATTCGGGTGATGCATTGGAAGGAAAGATGCTGATAGCTTTTGTGGCACTTATCATCAGGAATCGAATGTATACAAAACTTAAGGATGCAGAGGAAGAAATGATGGAGAAGCCTAATTACATGAATGTTCCGGCAGCCATTAGGGAACTGGAAAAGATAGAGATGATAAGGCAGGCTGATGGTGTATACAGACTTGACCATGCGGTGACAGCAACCCAGAAGCTAATACTAAAGGCATTTGGAATGGATGCCAACTATATAAAACGAAAAGCAAAGGAAATCAGCGACTGTCTGAATCCTAAAGTACATAAAATGAAGATTTAAGGAGGGCATTACAATGGCACGAGGCAGAAAGAAAGCATCAACAGAATTGCTTGATGCCAAGATAGAGCAACAGAAAACAGTTATGGAGAAAGCCAAGATAAGATATGAAGCAGAAAAGGAAGCTCTTGCAGAACTGATTAAGCTTCGTAATGAAATGCGGAAGGATGAACTCATGGCTGCAGTTATTAAAAGCGAGCATTCTTATGAAGAAATCATGGCATTCATAAGAGGCACTAATGAAAGTGAGGATGAATAAATGCAGGAATATTCAAGAATGTTAATTGAACAATACTGTATGACTCATCGAAAAACAAAAAAGAGTCAATTCTTATGGGATCTTGTTGAACTTTCTTACAACATGGAATGTGAGCCTGAGGAATGGGAAGCATTGCAACTTGAGCGTTATATAAATCAGGAAAGAAATCCAGAGCTGAGAGAAGCACTTGAAGATTTGGATGAATTTTTGTTTGGATAAATAGTAAACCCTACTGAACAGCTCTAGAATAGCAACACAGTAGGGGTTTGATTTTGAGTGGTAAAAGTAATGGAAGTTAAGGGAAAAAGTCGGGATAACTATGTTACTTTCTATTGACAATTTGGATGTACTTCAATATAATACTACTGTATATGTGTAGTAGTATTGGAATGCACCATAAAGGGGGATGAAATGTTATCAAAATCGGCAACCATGATGTTAGGACTAATCAACAAACAACCACAAAATGCTTATGAAATTATTAAAACTCTAGAATTTATGAACGTAAAATGGTGGTATAACATAGCTGATTCAACAGTATATTCAACACTTCGAACATTGGATAACAAAGGATTAATTGTTGGTGTATCAGAAAAAAATGGGAATATGCCATTTCGTACAGTCTATTCTATAACTGATAGAGGAAAAGAAGAACTAAAGGGAACATTGATAAATTCAATATTATCTTTTGATTATGACACCAACGTGTTTTCAATAGCGGCATTTCTGCTCGATTTTTTTGAGCCTAAAGAACAAATTACACTTTTGGAAAATAGGATAGAAATATTAAAAAAATATATTGACGGAATAGAAAAATGGATTTCGCATCCGGACGGTAAAACAACACCGCTTCACTACATAATAACTGTTGAACGGATGGCAAGCCTTGCTAAGGCAGAACTTTCCGGAACAAACAAACTAGTGGAATTGCTAAAAATGAACCAGAAAGGAAATTAATAAGATGAGAAAATCTAAACTAATACTTTTATGTATTGTCGTAGAGGTAATGTTAATCATCTGTGTTACATTAGCTAATGTAAATCCGACACCTGCATTATATTTTATTTTTTATAATCTTGCCTATGGGATGATATTTAGTTTTTTAGTTCCTCTTTATTGCTTGCAAAAGGAAAACGGAACATTATCTTCTGTTGGAATTAAAAAGTTGGGAATGCGGCAATTTGTTGTATTAATTGCATTTGTTGCATTTTCAATTGGTGGACAACTTATGCCGGTGATGCTTGCAGGAGAAAAAATACCTTGGCACCTATTGCCTATGGGAATTGTACCATTAATTATGACCACATTTTTTGAAGAATTTCTTTTTCGTGGATTTGTACAGGGCAGGATTGAGCAACATTTTGGATGGTTACCAGCAATAATTATCTCAGGAATGATGTTTTCGTTATATCACTTAGGCTACCCTGGATTTCGCACCATTGGTGATATTTTACTATTATTTGCTGTAGGTGTTGGATTTGCAGTTGCATACAAACTTTCGGGTAATAATTTATTTGTTTCATATTTTGTAAATCTTCCCAATGCTTTTGTTACATATATGCTGAAGTATAATCAATTTCCGACTATGTATCTAAGTTCCACGGTCGTAGCAGCTATTACATTGGTTTTGATTATGATAATATTTTATAGTGCGCAAAGGAAACAAACAGAATAATATTCCAATTTATACGGCTGAAAAGGAGACTTAAAATGAATTGTTTAATAAATAGTAAAATTTTTAATATTATTTTACTCAAACTTCCCACACGTGAATTAACGTTTGCACCTTGAAAACTCTATATTACAGCCAATATTTTATTGATTTATGCGATACTCACGCAATTAAGAGCATCTTTCATATAGTTTGGAAGTCGATTAATAAAGCTGG
>JAFSCH010000092.1 GCA_017436865.1 Lachnospiraceae bacterium | reverse complement strand
TATGGTATTCTGAAGTCTTGTCTTAAAGTTCTCAACATCGGTTTCCTTAATATCTATTCTTACCAATCCTTCGGTTGAAATGTCCACTGCATCCTCAGAGATTTCACCCTTTATAACCTGTATCTCCTGATGGTCAGAATCAATCAGATCGCTTCCTTTATTCTTATGCGTGTCAACATCACCGGACCAGGTTTCAAAAGCGGCATTATATTTATTTACCAGCTCAATCAGCTTTCTAAAAAAATTCATAGTATGCTCTCTTTTTATGTATCTTCCATACTTTTTCTATGTCTATCTTATTTCTCCACATACACTTTCTGCATAGAATCATCCATTCGTGTATCAATTCCTATTGTCAAATACTCACACGCTTCATTATTTATACTAAATACGGAATATGCCTTACATTTTTCTCCTGAATACAAAACAACACCTTCGCGATTCAAAGTCTCCCCGTCTTGGAATGAACTTCTTTCGGCAACCTTATATCCATCCGAATCTGTAATAACAAGCGCATCTGCTGGAAGTTCTAAACTGGAATTATTCTTTGCACCAAAGTCTATATTTTCACACTCCCAGGAAATCTGATAAACTTTTTCACCATCTCCTGATGGAATCATTTTAACTCCTGTTACTGCAAACAGATAAGAACCATAGTCGGTATCAATTTTTGTATATTCTACCTTCTTCTGCTCATCTTTTGTTGCATCCTCATCGCTTGAATCAGCATCATAACAATATGAAACCATCAGTTTTTTCGTTTCCTTATTAAACAAACCATATGGATTTTCTGAAATCACAATACTTTCACCCGGATATAAAGGTCTCTCATCCCCATCAACAGGTCTTGTATACTTAACATTTTCTACATTACTTCCGTCAAATAGTATCCATTTCAAGTCGACAAGTGAGATATTTCTATCCAAATTATTCGTAATCTTATATTTCAAGTTGAAATCTTCTTCATTCCACTCAATTATCTCAAATTTCAACCCCTCTACTACTTTTTCATCATCTGGCAAATAATAATAATCCTTTCCCTCATTCATATCTTTCCATGAATCGGACTCCATAGGTCTTCCTACCACATCAAAATACACCTGATTTGCTACATAAGTATTATCTCCAGCTATTAAACATTGATAATTAGAATCCATAGGATCAGCACTTTTAAACCTATACTCAACATGCGCATTTACATCAAAGGGATTTTTATTTGTGATCTTAGCAATCGTACTGTCGCCATCAGACAATTCAAAGAATTCCACTAATATATTATCTTCTTCCAACTCCCATACTTTTTCATATCCTTCTGGTAAGTCCGCTAAAATCATACCTGTTGGTTCTAAATACAACTGCTTTTCTTCCTCAGTCTCAGAACTTGCAGGTACATCTGTCTCTTCTTCCTCATCCACTTCACTCGCTCCATCTCCCATGAAGTCCTCTACAGCATCATCAAACATATTGTCCAACAGCTCATCCATATCTTCAGAATCGTCAACGTTTTCTGCAAATAATTGCTGTGCATATTTAATCGCCTCATCTGTTGTCATATCATCCTGCAAAACAACATCTGCTTCACTACTTTCCTTTCCACACCCTGCTAATCCAAGCATTGTCATGCATAAGCAAATCACTAATTTCTTTTTCATAATTTTTCTCTCCTCTTTTTGTTCTCTCTACCTCTATGCTTTTGTATCATAGTTTTAAATATAGAAATTCTTTGTATTTTCATTACATACAATCCCAACTATACATTACTTGGCTAAAATCTTTATTTTTCAATGCCTCAGAATTAATGAAGAAATTCGCAACACCCATATCTCCCCAAAGGATTAATTCCTCATTATTCTCATTCCAATAAGAATCTATCTGCAATAAGACCGTATCATAATATTCCGCCTTATCCTCATCCATAGAATCTCTTGGATCATACTGTGTGAAGAATGGGTACGAAAGTACTCTATTTCCGGCATTAGATATTTCATCATAGATATATGCATACTCGTCATCTGTTACATATTCATAAGACTTCTGTTCTCCGATATCCTCTCCAAAGCGATCCATCAAAATATCTTGAAACACCTCTTCAAATCCATAGATAAACGGCTCCATATAAGATGTTGTCTTACAAAATTCTATTTCCATTTCCTTTGTTAAAGGGGTTTCTACATTCTGCGGTTCTCCTGCATTTGGCAAATCCATTGCGACAATTTGTTCATAAGTAACACTCTCATCAATTGTCTCATGATAAATAACTCTAAAATTTGTCTGCTCATCCGGATTCTCATAATCTACACCACACATACCATCATTTGTGGAAATGAAAAACTGCAAAATTCCCTCTTGCGGTAATCTCTCGTCCTGCAAATTAGCCTTAGAAAAATTAATCTGTGCCAACAGCATCATCTTCTCTTGATTTGCATCAACCGGATATTCCATCGCCATATCCCAATATGGCAACCCACCAAATTTACTGTCAAAAATATCAGGATTCGTGTCCTCTATAATCTTTAACTCATAAGCTTCTACTGCGGTTCTTTTCTTTATTTCATCAATGATTATGTCTATTTTTTCTTCCCTTGATACATCTGCCAGTACTTCCACTTGTGTTGCAGTTGTAGTTTCATTCTCAGTCTCTACATCTACCTTTATGACATTTTCCTCTACTGTTTCCATTGCAGACTCTGGCACTGTGTTTTCTTCTTGTTCGTCCGTTGTTTTTGTCACTTCCGTATCTGCTGTTCCCAATGTTTCCTTGCTTCCACATGCGGTCATCATCATACTTACCATTCCTGCTACTACGAGTCCTCTTACCATCTTTTTCTTCATTTCTTTCCTTTCTGTCTTGTTTTTATTTTCTTGTTTTTTCTTTAACTTCTTTCTTTAATATCCTCTTACTGCTCCACTGTGCAGGGTATTCCATGCTCCATCCTCCGGTGCCTCGATGCCGCACATCTTTACATACGGCAGCTCCAGCATCAGTGGCTTTACTTTGATATATGTTTCAGATTTAAGACATTCTTTTCATGTATTTGATCACCTTCTCTATATAATTTTTAATCACCCTATCCCCTTTATGTTCCAAAACAAAAAAATGTCACATAAATCACCTATGTAATTCATGCAACACAAAAATAAACCTCTCGTTTATTCAATTTACACTTATATTTTAATTCCCCTAACCGTTGCTCTCTCCAATTAGTGAGTTTAATATATTTTTATTAAAAAAGCAATGAAAAAGTTTACATAAACATTAAATTCATGTAAACTTTATCATATTTTTTTCTATTTATCTCGACATTTTATGCAATATCTACAATACCTACTGTTCCTATTTTCACTGTTTTTCAACATGTTTCGTCGCAATGACGTCTACGCCTGTTCCTGCCACATCAGCCAGAATAACATCTCCGATTGCTACAGGAGCTTGAACACAGACATCCTTTAAAGCGGTTACACATTCGAAGATTTTTCCTTTTGGAATATCCTCTTTTGTTTTTACGGATACTGCTGCCAGCACGCCACCTTCTACTTTTACAGAAGATGTTACAATTCTAGTAGGATTGGTTACTTCCTTTCTTGCATATACGTCACCACGTTTACAGGTATTTCCTGTTACGCTGACTACCTCTGTGCCCTCTATCTCTACGGTAAGCGGACAGCCAAGAGGACAGCCGATACATACTAATTCTCTTTTTTCCATATTATGTTGTTGCTCCTTTCGCCCTTATTCTGTTTCGATTTTTACCGTAATCTCTTTGAGGTCAGGATATGCCTCTAGCTGTTCCTTTTTCAACTCTACCTGTTCCATCTCTCCTGGTGCTACAACCGGACGTTTTCTATGGATGATTCGCTCATCGTTCAGATACACCGATACATAACAGTTCTTATAAACATCACCTACACGGAAGCGAACAACATGCTTTTCATCCATGCGCTGTGGATTTATGGTCTTTGGAACGGTATATCTTGCTCCCTGTGTTGCCACGATTGGAATATCTTTTCCCCCTTCTTTCTTACCACTAAGCACATATTCTGCCGCATTTTTGCCTGCTGCCTGTGCCTCCTGTGAAACGAAATCAACCAGATCATGTACATGCAATACGTTACCACATGCAAATACACCCTCAACATTGGTTTCCAAGGATTCATTTACCAATGGGCCTGATGTGACAGGGCTCATCTCCACGCCGAGTTCTCTGGATAATTCATTTTCAGGGATTAATCCGCAAGATAACAATAAGGTATCACATTCATAGAATTCCTCGGTTCCCGGAATCGGTCTGCGGTTCTCGTCTACCTGTGCAAGTGTAATTCCCTCCACACGTTCCTTACCTTTAATATCTACTACGGTGTGACTGAGCTTTAATGGAATATCAAAGTCATCCAGACACTGTACAATATTACGCTTCAGACCACCGGAATATGGTAACAACTCTGCTACCACCTTTACCTTGGCACCTTCTAACGTCATTCTTCTTGCCATGATGAGTCCGATATCACCAGAACCCAAGATAACAACCTCTCTACCCGGCAGATATCCTTCCATATTTACCAGTCTCTGTGCTGTTCCAGCTGAAAATACACCGGCTGGACGATAACCCGGAATATTGAGCGCACCTCTGGAACGCTCTCTACATCCCATGGCAAGGATTACTGCCTTTGCCTGAATCTCTAGAATACCTTCGGAACGATTCATTGCTGTTACGACCTTTTCCTTGGAAATATCTAATACCATGGTATTTAACTTATATTCAATCTTTTCCTCTAAAAGCTGGTCGATAAAACGCTGTGCGTACTCTGGTCCTGTTAACTCTTCTTTAAAGGTATGAAGTCCGAACCCATTGTGAATACACTGATTCAAAATACCACCAAGCTCTTTATCTCTTTCTAACACTAAGATGCTCTCTGCACCGTTTCTCTTTGCTGATACCGCTGCTGCCAGACCTGCCGGTCCACCACCAACGATGACAATATCGTAATGTAACATGTTGTCTCCTTTCAAGTACTTACAAACGTAATTATTCAGTTCCTTCATAATTACAATACAAAAATCCATTTAAAATCGCTTACAGCGATAAGATTTTTGCTTACTGTATCATTTTCTTACGGTCTCTGCAGTAAATGCATCGACCTACTTGAACAGTAACTTACAAACTATCTTTATTGATTCCTACTATAATCTTGGATTCACCACCTGACTTTGTGATTTCAGATGGGTCTACTCCTCTCTCTCGAGCCAGAATCTCAATCGTTCTTGGTGAACAGAAGCCTGCCTGACAACGTCCCATTCCTGCTCTTGTTCTACGTTTTACACCATCTAAGGATTTTGCACCTAACGGCCTGTTAATGGCATCCATAATCTCACCTTCTGTAATCATTTCACAACGACAGATGATGTTGCCATACTCTGGTTTCTCCTTGATTAGAGCCGCATATTCTTCTTTGTTAAGGGTCTTAGGGTCTAAGATACCCTTTCTGGTTGCAATAAAGTTATCTTTTTCCTTTGCTCCTGTTAAATTCTTAATGATATCTGCTACCATTTTTCCAATTGCAGGTGCACTGGAAAGTCCTGGTGACTCGATGCCTGAACAGTCGATAAAGCCCTTTGCATCCTCTAATTCTTCAATAATAAATTCATGTCCGTCCTCATGTGCTCTCAAACCTGCAAAAGAGGTAATTACCTGACGCATTGGTAGATTTTTTACCGTTTCTCCTGCCTTTAGTGTCAGTTCATCAATACCTTGCTGTGTGGTATTGGTGCCGTCTTTATCTTCGATATCAATAGCAGTTGGTCCTACTAAGGTATTTCCATGAACGGTTGGTGTTACTAATACACCTTTTCCATATTTGCTTGGAAGCTGGAAAATCGTATGTGTTACATGTCCTTCCACGGAACGGTCTAACAGGCAGTAATCTCCTCTTCTTGGGGTGATATGAATCTTTTTCTCACTTACCATGTTGTGGAATACATCCGCATAAACTCCTGCTGCGTTTACTACGTACTTTGTTTCTATATCGCCCTTATTGGTCTGTACTACCCAGTAACCATCCTTTTTCTCAAATCCTGTTACTTTTGTATCAAAGCGGAATTCTACGCCATTCACTGCCGCATTTTCTGCCATGGCAATATTCATACCAAAAGGACAAACAATGGCAGCTGTTGGCGCATATAAAGCCGCTACTGCATTGTCTGAAATATTTGGTTCAAGCTTTACCAGTTCCTCACGATCAATAATGCGTAAATCCTTTACGCCATTCTTTACCCCTCTCTCATATAATACCTGCAGGTTCTCTTTTTCTTCTTCATGAACACAAACAACCAACGAGCCATTTCTCTTATAGTGGAAATCGAGCTCCTTGGATAACTCTTCCATCATTTCGCTTCCTTCTACATTAAGCTTTGCCATGAGACTTCCATTTGCAGCATCATAGCCTGCATGTACGATTGCACTGTTTGCCTTAGAGGTTCCACAGCAAACGTCTTCCTCCATTTCTACCACGCATACCTTTAGGTCATAACGTGAAAGCTCTCTTGCCGATGCACTTCCTGATACACCCGCACCGATCACTACTACATCAAACATTTTATTCATCCTTTCCTGATAAATCAAATATGCCTTGCATATTTGTGCGCATCAACCTTCTTATTTCATTCGCTTGTTAAGAAAATAAGAAGCAACAGCCATATCCCAAGTTTCTTTCCTTGGGATACAACCATTGCTTCTCTCTACTCTGCAACTTATTATCTCTAATTTACAATGATTATTATTTTATCCTTACCAAGGAATAATACCATATAATCCAACTGCAAGCAATGCACCAATAATTGGTCCGCATAAAGTTACGATACCATATTTCCAATTAGAATCACCCTTACCCTTAATTGGAAGAACTGCATGTGCAAGACGAGGACCTAAGTCTCTTGCTGGGTTGATAGCATATCCTGTTAATCCACCAAGTGACATACCGATGGATACGATAATTCCAAATACTAAGATGTTGCTAACACCCGGGGCAACCTCTGCCGGAACACCCTTAATTGCAAATACTAATACGAAGGTTCCAATAATCTCACTGAGTAAGTTACGTGGAAGATTTTCTATAGAAGGTGCTGTACAGAATACGCCACGCTTTGTTCCTGCGTCATCTGTTGCATCAAACTGATCCTTGAATAACAGGTATACAAGAACTGCACCTACAAATGCACCTGCAAACTGTGCCACGATATATCCTGGTACTAATCCCCATGCAAGGCTTCCTTCTGCTGCCAATGCAAGTGTTAATGCCGGATTGAAGTGAGCTCCTGAAGCCGCTCCAAAGATAAATGCCGGTAACATAACTGCAAGTCCCCATGCAAACGTAATCTGAATCGAACCTGCACCCTTCATACCTGACTTATTTAAGTTCACATTCGCTACAACGCCATCTCCTAATAAAATCAATAACATAGTTCCAATAAATTCTGCAATATAAGGTAACATATGTATAATCCCCCTTCTTATTATTCATCTTTTGTTAATTAGTCTTCCTTTGCCCATCCATAAGAATATTTTACAGCCTTATTCCATCCATTCACCTTCCTTGTTCTCTCTTCTTCACTAATTTCAGGTTCAAATACTCTGTCAATACCAGAATTCTTAATAACATCTTCCTTACTTGACCAGTAACCAACTGCTAGACCTGCAAGATATGCAGCGCCCATTGCGGTTGTCTCAACACATAATGGTCTGTTTACCGGAGCATTACTGATATCAGCCTGCATCTGCATTAATAAGTTGTTTGCACATGCACCACCATCTACCTTTAAGGTCTCAAGCTTGATTCCGGAGTCCGCTCTCATTGCCTGTAATACGTCATTTACCTGATATGCAAGTGACTCTAAGGTTGCACGGATAATGTGGTATTTGTTTACACCTCTTGTAATTCCTACAATTGTTCCTCTTGCATACTGATCCCAATGTGGTGCTCCTAGACCTGTGAATGCCGGCACTACATAGCAGCCATTTGTATTCTTAACCTTCTTAGCCATGTACTCTGAATCCGCTGCACTATCGATGAATTTCATCTCATCACGAAGCCACTGAATCGAAGCACCTGCTACGAAGATAGAACCTTCTAATGCATACTCAACCTTGCCGTCTAATCCCCATGCAATGGTAGTTACCAAACCATTTTTAGAAAATACTGGTTTTTCACCTGTGTTCATCAATAAGAAGCAACCTGTACCATAGGTATTCTTTGCTTCACCAGCCTTGAAACAGGTCTGTCCGAATAATGCCGCCTGCTGGTCACCTGCTGCACCGGCGATAGGAATTGGTGCTCCGAAGAACTCTGGATTCGCATTTCCGTATACACAGCTGGAAGGCTTAACCTCTGGTAACATGCTTTTTGGAATATTGAGTTCTGCAAGAATCTCATCATCCCACTCTAAAGTATTAATATTAAACATCATCGTTCTTGATGCATTTGAATAATCGGTTACATGCACTGCACCCTTTGTCAGCTTCCAGATTAACCATGTTTCAACAGTACCAAAGAGAAGTTCTCCTCTTTCTGCCCTCTCTCTAGCGCCCTCTACATTTTCCAAAATCCATCTTACCTTAGTTGCTGAGAAATAGGCGTCGATTACAAGTCCTGTCTTCTGACGAAACTTCTCTGTTAAGCCTTTATCTTTTAAGGAATCACAATACTCTGAAGTTCTACGACACTGCCATACGATTGCATGAAATACTGGTTCACCAGTTTCCTTATCCCAAACAATTGCTGTTTCACGCTGATTGGTAATACCAATCGCAGCAATATCTGCTGGTGTTGCACCGATATTTGCTAAAGCTTCTTTCGCTACCTCTAACTGTGTTGACCAGATTTCCTCTGCATCATGCTCAACCCAGCCCGGCTTTGGAAAAAACTGTGTGAATTCTTTCTGTGCTACGCTGCACATCTCCCCTTTTTCATTGAAAAGAATACATCTGTTACTTGTTGTTCCTGCATCCAGTGCCATTACATATTTTGCCATTTGCAAATTCCTCCTTCTTGCACACACAAGCCTTCTCGCGAGTGCGTATCCTCACTACGCTACATCACTTTCCTATAAAGTAAACAAAAAGCACCACAAACGGCAACATTTTCTGTTGCATTTGCCGCGCTCTCGTCTCTTGGCTTGTGTTATTTATTTATGTATTTAACATAACATATTGCCAATACCTTTACAAGTGCTTTTTGCGTTTTGTTGTCAAAATGTGTAGTTTTGACGTTTTTTATTTGTCCTTTTTGTGCATTATTACAACACTACATCTTCCATACCTTTTCATTTGTTGACGTAATTGCTATATCACCTGCTTTTAGTGCTGCCATAACATCCTCTTTGTCCGAGATCAATCCCCCATAGAGAACGAAAACAACACTAATATCCGATGATTTCAGACATTTTACCAGTCCCTCTTCATCTTTCACTGCTGCAATAATCGGATTATTCGCTACTGCATCATAAAACTCCTGTTTCATTCTTCATTCTCTCCGCTTTCTTCACCCTCATAACTTCGATTGACTTCTGCCGGAAGACCACTAATCGAATCAATCAACTCTCCTGTTACCGGATCGACTACATAGGTAGCTCCTTGTGGTGCATTTTCTTGCATTCCTTCCGTGTTTGCACCTTGGTTTCCTTCACCTTCTGTGCCTTGGTTTTCTGCTGTTCCTTCACCTTCTGCCGGCTGTGCGCCTTCTCCTTCAGAACCTTCACCCTGTGTAGCTCCGCCTTCCTGTTGCCCTTCCTCTGGCTGTTGCGTAATTCCCATAAGTGCATTTTCCGCCTCTGCCTGTTCTGCAATGGTCATTTCCTCTGTTTTACTAATGTGCATATACGGTAAAACTTCTGTCAGTATATTGCGAACAACTCCTGTTGCATAGGATGCATGAGGCTGATCTTCTACGTTTGGTTCATCGATAACTACATAGATTACAACCTGCGGATTTTCAGCAGGAGCATATCCGATAAAGGATACTACATAATTTTTACGATCACGAGCCGCTTTTTCTGCTGTACCCGTTTTTCCACCCATGGCATAACCTGCCGGTCTTGCTGTTTTTCCGGTTCCTTCTGCAACAGTAGCGTACAGGTATTCCCTCATCATCGCAGATGTTGTTGCTGATACCGTTTGTTTTAACACTCTTGGTTCAATGTTTTTTATCGTATCACCATTAGAGTTCACTATCTTGCTTACCATGTGAGGCTCATAATAATATCCTCCATTGATAACAGAGGAAAAAGCACTTGCCATCTCTATCATAGTAACATTAAAACCTTGCCCAAAGCTTGTCGTTGCAAGCTCTGTCTGTCCCATTGTGTCTTCATTAAATATTAACGAAGCAGTTCTTGCCTCACCAGACAAATCAATATTTGTTTTTAATCCAATATTAAAGATTTGTTGGAATTTGACCATGTCTTTTACACCAATGGCTTCTCCCATCTTCATAAAAGCAACATTACAGGACTGCTCCAACGCACCACTAAAATCCAAAACACCATGACCTGCTCGTGCATTACAACGAATATGTCTGTCCGCAATATCCAATGCACCGGTACATTCATAGGACTCATTTCCAGTTAGTTTACCGGTTTCTAACCCTGCTGCCATAGTCAATACCTTTGCTGTAGAACCTGGTTCATAAGTATCGGATATACAGAAATTTCTCCACAGTTTATTCAAGGCATCATAATATGTTTCATCATCCTGCATCTGTTGTATCTGCTCTTCCGTATAATAAGCCGAAAGATCTTTAGGCGCATTTAAATCATAATTGGGATAGCTTGCCATGGCAAGAATCTCTCCATTATTCGGATTCATGACAATACAACCGGAATTCGTTGATCCCAAACCCTCTCTGTGCTCGTTCTTATGCTCTTCATTAAACTGAAGCAGATACTTTTCAACAATTGCCTGAATATTTGCATCGATTGTTGACACCAGCGAATTTCCGTCTACTGCTGCAATCGTCGTTCTCTCAAGTGTTGCATCATCATTTAAATAGCCATATTCTCTACCATTGGTACCATTTAGTTCGTCATTATAATACTCTTCCAGTCCATAGGTTCCGTTATTATCCGTACCCGTGAATCCTATCACATCACACGCAAGCGTTTTATTGGGATAGCGGCGGATATATTCCTCTTCAAACCATATACCCACAATCTTACCTATATCTGTCTCACTCTTTTTAGCCTGTTCATTATAGGTCTTCTCACGTTCCAAAAACGCACTAATCTCATCGTAGGTCTGTCTTTTTTTCAGCACATAATATTGAGAGGTTGGATGTTCCTTAATGTATTTATCCAATTCTGCTCGGTCCAGTCCAAAACATTCCACTAAGGCATCAACTGTTGGTGCTTGATTCTTTTTATTATCCAACATAACCTTACAATCCAGTACTACATTGTAAACTTTCTCACTAACTGCGAGAATGGTTCCATTGACATCTGTTATTGTTCCTCTTTTAAACGGAAGTGTCGTAGAATCATATCTTTGCTGAGACAGAATTTTTTTCTGGTATTCCGTCTGATTACCCTCTGTAATCCTTACCAATTGTACGCACAATCCTGCAAAAGCCAGAAGTATGATAACAATCATAACCGCCAGCTTTTCTCTCATAATCCTTCTATGTAATTTAACTTTGTTTGGTCTTCTCTTATTACTCCTATTATTTGCCATGTTACCACTCCGTTTCGTTAGTCTTTTACTTTCCCTTAGGAATCTCTTTATACTGTCTTACGTAGTCTCTTCCTTCTCCGGAATAAGTGATAACCTGTCCTTCTTTTGCATATTTCATACCAAGTTCATTGATAGCAATATTCTTAATCTCTTCTAAATCTACTTCGCTCATAATCTTGGTATATGCTTCATCATTTTCCAAACGCAAGTCATTTAACTGACTCTCCAACTTGGAAATATGATTAATTCTATTTGTAATATCTGCCTGTAGCTCAACATATCCTATCAGTACAACGCAAACAACAAGCATGGCAATCATCATAAAGAAAATGTACCCAAAATTCATAGGTGATAACTTAACCTGTCTTCTTACCTGCTGCCTTCTTATCTCGTCATTCTGCCTTCTATTCCGTCTTACCGGAACGGTCTGCAGCTTCCTTGCTGTATTTCCATCTATATAAATTCGGTCTTCTCTGATATTTCTATGCATTGTTCTGTTCTTATGTACCTCTGACGAACCTGCATGTTTCATAATTTTTCAACCTTTCTAAACGCAGGATGTCCGTATCCTGCATATTTTTGCATGTTCCTTCACATGCCCTCTCTCTTTTGTATCTCTCAATAATGCTTAAATTCTCTCAAACACTCTAAGCTTTGCACTCTTTGATCGTGAATTCTCCTCAAGTTCCTCTCGACTTGGAAGAATCGCTTTTCTCGGAGTTGCTTTTCCAAACGGTGCTTTTCCACATACACAAACCGGGAACTCCGGCGGACAGGTACATGGATTCTCCTTTTCACGATAAATCGTTTTTACAATTCTGTCTTCTAAGGAATGGAAGGTAATGATACAAAGTCTTCCACCCGGATTGAGCATATCAATCATATCATCCAATGATTCTCTTAACACCTCTAATTCATGATTACACTCAATACGAATCGCCTGAAATGTTCTCTTAGACGGATGTCCTCCGGTTGCGCGAATCTTTGCCGGAATTGCCGCCTTAATGAGTTCATTTAGCTCATAGGTTGTTTCAATCGGTTTCTGTGCTCTTGCTGCTACAATATGCTTGGCAATATTTTTGGCAAACTGATCTTCTCCATAATCTCTGATAATACGATACAAATCCTGTTCCGAATAATCATTAACAATATCTCTAGCAGTAAGACTTTGTCTTTGATCCATTCTCATATCAAGTGCTGTATCATATTTATAGGTAAATCCTCTCTCCACGGTATCAAGCTGATAAGAAGATACTCCCAAATCCAGCACAATACCATCTACCTTGGTAACTCCTATTTCCTCTAATGCTGCCTTTGCATTACAATAATTATTTCGAATAATGGTTACCTTATCGCCAAACTCTTCCAGTCTCTTTCCGGCTGCCTTAATCGCATCCGCATCCTGATCTATCCCTATAAATCTTCCCTTATCTCCAAGGCGTTTACATACTTCATAAGCATGTCCACCACCTCCCAATGTTCCATCCAGATAAGTTCCGTTTTCTTTTATCATAAGTGAATCAATTGTTTCTTCTAACAATACCGATTTATGCTTGAATTCCATAACTGTCTGCTCCTCTCCTAAATCATTAATCCTAGCTCAGACATGTGCTCAGCAATTTCTTCCATATCATCATATTCTGAAGCATCTTCCCACTTAGCCTTGCTCCAGATTTCAATACGGCTTCCAACACCTACCAGCACTACATCCTTATCAAGCTCTGCAAATTCTCTTAACACCGATGGAACCAAGATTCTTCCCTGCTTGTCCACTTCTACATTCGCTGCACCTGCCAGGAAAAAACGTACAAACTTACGAGATTCCTTATTCATAAGCGGTAATGCCTTAAGCTTCTCTTCAAAAGCGGTCCATTCCTTATTGTCGTACACAAACAGACAGCCATCCAGTCCCTTTGTTACCACAAATTCATCACCTAATGCTTCTCTGAATTTGGATGGGACGATTAGCCTGCCCTTTGCATCGATTGTATGATTGTATTCACCCATGAACATGCCAATCACCCGCTTTCGAAACATGGAGTACCGGTTCTCATGTTACACTTTTCCACCACTTCGTTCCACTTCGAACCACTTTCCCCCACTTTTACGTTTATTTTACATGAGTTTTGATAAAATAACAAGTGTTTAAACGCATTTTATCCTTTCGAACACACACTTTTTAGATTACATACTCCGCTAAAAATGGGGCTTTGCTTTCTTTATATAGAAAAAAGTGGTAGCTAATCCCAAAATTTAAGGAAAAGTTACCACTTTTTCTACTATATATTCAATTTACCCTTCTGCGTCCTTTAATGGAGGCAAATAACAACAAATCCTCTCTATCCTGTTCTGTAAGCATCCTATAATAACGAATAAACTCTAATTCACTATCCGTCAGAAATGTATTCATCTGCTGCATGTCTTTCTGCTCCTGTCCAAGCAATGCTTCTAACGGGACATCATACAGACCAGCGAGCGCTTGTAAAACCTTTAACGGTGGCTCTATACGTCCCGTTTCATAATGCGAATAAGTCTGCCTGATGATATGTAAATGCTCTGCCACCTCTTCCTGTGAATAGTTTTTTAGCTTTCGCAACGTTTTCAAATGCTGACCTATGTCATTATTCTGCTTCACTCACGCTCACCTCCCTTTATCTCTTCTTTTGCCACCGCTCCAGCCATGCCAACAGCAATTGCTTGTCTGCCTGTTGTTCTAATGCTGTAATTATCTTACTTACCTTAATAGCTGCTCTTATTCCCAGCAAGTCCAATACAGCTAAAACACTTCGATAGCGAATCGTTCCTGAATGTCTCCATTCCTTTCCACTCAACAACCTGTTATAATCTGTTTCCTGCAAATATTGCTGTATCATTTTCTCAGCTTCGCCACGTTCACTTGCATTTTCCGCATTTCGTATCATGTCAATGCAATGCTCACACAAATTAATCTTTCTATATTCCTTCCATATTTTTTCATCTGCTATTACATTTTCAAGGTAAGAATATATATATTTATCATACTGTTGAAGTCTTTCCGGCAAATCTTCATAAAAGCTTTTTTTATGCGAGCTTGATGTATGGTTCACACGCCAATAATATCCCACCCTATCACTTGTTATCACACAAGCTGCATACGCTAAAGCTCTTGTCACCATAATCCAATCATCTTCATAGTCTATAAATTTACAAAACCACAGTTCATTTTTATCCAAAAAGCTTCTTCGAAAAATACATTTCCACACCGTCCCGTAAATATAAATATTATCTTGCACAAACGAATAGCGATATCCCCGAAACAATAACGGATATAACAAGTCTTGAATAATCTGCTCTTTTTTATATATTCCATTTTGCAAGGTTTCATACGGTAGTTTTTTTTCTCCTAATAATCGACCTGTACTGCACATTCCGATATCTGCATTTTCCATCATCATATGCGCCAGTAAATTGCTATACATCTGCGCATCCACCAAATCATCCTGATCACAAAAGCAGACATACTTCCCTTGTGCCTCTTCGAGTCCTCGATTCCTTGCCTGCACTATACCGTGATTTTCCGTCCTTATATAATGCACTCTCTTATCTGCCTGTTCATATTTTCTGCAAATCAGACTGCTGCCATCCCGTGAACCATCATCTATTAACAATAGTTCTAATTCTTTCCACGAAGCCTGCAATATACTCTCTATCGTCTGCTCTAAATACAGTTCTCCATTATAAATAGGAATAATCACAGATAATAAAGCTGACTCTTGCATATCCACTCTCCCATTAATCAAAAACCCCGATGTATTTCTGCATGACTCCCTGTCAATTACATACTTTACATCGGGGTTAAACCTTCCAATTTATTTATACTTCCAATTTTTCCTCTTCCTTGTCCAAGCCATAGTATTGTATCAGTTCTTCCTGATATTCCGAGTCACTAGCTGCTTTTACTAAATCTTCCTGTCTTCCATCCTTCATAAGGCAAAGAATTAATCTATTAACAATCTCTTTTCCTTCTATTTTCCCTTCTATTTTCCCTTCTTTTATTCCTGACATTCTATGGTCTTCCCATGCCTTACACATATCCATCTTCCCTTTCTTTTCTTCAACTGGAAGCTGAACTCCAGTGAATATATTAATTGTCGAAACTGCCTCATTATCCAGCTGCGTAAACATCGGATTGTTATGCACAACTTTATCCATCATTTCCTCACTTTTTGACGCCTTTATAAACTCCAACACTGCGCCTAATGATGTTTGAAACTTATCAAAGTTCTCTATTTCATTCGGTATTACAAGATTCAGATGATAATTGTCTACATATCTCATTATCGTGTGATATTTCTCATCTATCATATCATGCAGACTTCTTGGTGCATCCCACTCCTCTGCTCCCCAGTATACCGTCAACGTTATAACCGGTGTTAGCTTATCTTCTCGCTTGAATCCCGACAGAAACTCCGCTTTATCCGCATAGTCCTTATCCTTTTTGTGCTGTCTTGCCGCTTCATTCACCTGCGAGCTGTATTCCATGCCGTCATATATCATATTTCTTACCGGCATCGCATAATGTACCTCACTCTGATTCTCTACACCTAATAAGACAAATATACCATACTCTGTTGTCTTTATGATAGCACTTTTTAATAAATCACGCCACTTCTGTTTTGATATCTCCTTCTTATCAGCTCCAAAAAACGATAATACCTTTGCGGTATCACGCTCACATAAATCCTCAGCTTTGATGACCTGATCTCCATCATACAAATAATAATTGAATAAATCTGCAAATCTCCTATTGTCAGATAGAAACTCTTTCGCTTTTGTATCCTTTGCACCCATATGCGACCTCTTTTTATATGTATTATAGAACATCTGTTCTTATATTTTTATTGTATACTTTTGTTTCACATATGTCAATATCTTTTCGAAAGTTCGTTCGTTTTCTATTCCTGATGTAAAGTATGCAATTGTCAAGGGGCTTATTTTCTCTGTTATCAGCTGCTTTATTGCGAATATTTTACATATTCATTAGCTTTTTTATCAGTAAAGTAATATCCTTGCCTTTGATACATCTTTACTGACGAAATATTATGTATATCTACCCAACATCTAAACTCTTTTGCTTTATTAATCCATCTTTTACACCCTTCATTATGTAAACTGCTGCCAAAGTTTTTACCTTGATGTTTTTTGTCAATACACATATGTCTTATCCACACAGTATTATTGACTTGTTCGGTATTTAATACTCCTACGATTTCCTCATCAAAATAAGCTACAATAATGTTGTGATTGTTTATTAATGATTTCAACTGCTCATCCGTAGGTAAAAAGGCAAAAAGAGTATTAAAAGACACGAATAATAGTTCTTTTATTCTTTTAAAATCATCAATATTAGGGTAATCAAATCGAACCTTGTCATCTAATAATTCATCTTTCCAGATTACCTCCTCTTTTTTCATTACCATTTGACTACTTTCTCGCCCCAACTCAAACCCTAATTTCGAAATTAGTTCAAGTTCTATTTTATTTTTTTGAGACAATTCTTTACAATAAGGAAACTCTATAACAACTGGGATATTATTTTTAATTTCATTCACACTTCCTATATCACTTATCCAATAATACAAACGATAGAACCCTTCTTCTTTTTCATATAAGATAACATTATCTCCCTGTTTCTCATAGTATAGCTTTCTATGCTCAATCAATTGAAGAACCTTATTCTTTAGGAAATAACAATTAGTATAATGTTCCTTTTCTTTCACTATACCTATTTCTTCCATATACATATTATAATCTTCTATAATTCTCATAAATTCTTTCCTACTTACTTTTTATCATTAGCCCATTCGTCCATCAATTTTCTGTTCAGTTTTCCGTTTGGTAGGATTGGTAGCTCGTTCCTTGCATGGTAGACAGTCGGAATCATATATTTCGGTATTTTCTCCTGTAACTGCTGTAAGATTTCTTTACTTGATATATCGCCGATATAATACAGCACCAGTGCGTCTTTTTCTCTATTATGCACACAACAGCAAGCCTTAATATTCTCGATAGCTTGAACGGCTGCTTCAATCTCTCCTAATTCTATTCTTTTTCCGCCGTGCTTAATCTGATAATCTTTTCTTGAAATGAACACAAGATTTCCTTCCTCATCCCATTTTGCTAAATCTCCGGTTCGATATATTTTAGATTCATATCCCTTTACAAGTGGATTTTGAACAAATACTTCCTGCGTTTTCTGCGGATTGTTATAATAACCTGCTGCAAGACACGTTCCAAATACACAGATTTCTCCAACCGTATCTTGAACATTCGACTTAATTTCATTGTCATTTTCATCCAATAACATAATACCGGTATTCCGAAATGGCTTACCGATTGGAATAGTCTCATCATCTGTATAATCTCTTTCTACTAAAAAAGATGTGCATGCACCTGTTATCTCTGTTGGACCATACTGTTGTATATATATCCCATCCGAATAAAACTGTTTCCAATACTTGAATATTGCAATCGGCATAGCCTCACCTGAAAACAAAAATCTTTTTAACATTGATGGTCTTATCTTTGACAGACCATCAAATTGAGCAATAATCCGATACGCTGTCGGTACCCATGCCAATGAAGTAACTCCATTCTCACTCAAAAACTGTAAAAGTTTCTTAGGAGACATAAAATATTTCTGTGGAATAATACAGATTGTAGCACCGGCATAAACCGACATATAAATATCTTTTAATGACATATCTGCATAAAACGGAGTTTGATTCCCTAATACATCATCTTCCATAATCGATACTTCTTCCATAAATGCCTCTATATAATCAACAATAGAACGATATGCAACCGCAACTCCCTTGGGTACTCCTGTAGAACCAGAAGTAAATAAAATATACATTAAGTCTGCATCTACTAACCTATTCTGTATATCTTCCAACTTTTTATCCTGCACTTTCGTCTGATATTCCTCTATTATTTCTTCATAGATATAAACACTGCCTTCATAACCTATCTTTTCAAGAATGTTTTTTTCATCCCTTGTTGTCAGAATAATATCACTCTCTAGCGTAGACAGAATACTATTCAAACGGTCAATGGGCGTCTTTATATCCATTGGCACATAAATATTTCCACTATACATTGTTCCAAACATCGCTGCCATACATCTAAAGCTTTTCTCCATAAAAAGCATAATGGGCTGTTGTATTTTTCCATTTAAAATATCATGAAATGCACTTCCGATAATTTTAGCTTCATCCTGTAATTTTTTATAAGTATAACTGGCATTCTCCTCTATAACTGCTACTTTATATGGATTTTTAGAAACTGTATTCTCCAAATATTCCAATGCTGATTTTGTTCTCATTCCCCTTCTTCCTCCTCTAAAACTGCTGATATATAAAGCTTGCCGCATTATACCCCAACCCATACATACCAAAAATAATTAATCCGAAAAGTGCTGCATAATAAATCATCCAACGCAGTACTATATTTTGCTGTGCTATCGTTTCTCTTATCCGTATCCCTTTTTCTTTCAACCAATCCACCATAATCAGTCCAATGATTGTCAATAACATAAAACGGAAATTCTTTTCGTTTAATCCCAGCTTATACAAGCTTCCATCAAACAAAACCCATGGATTACATTCTCTAAAGGTTGCTTTTAACAATCCCAAAGCATGACTAAGCGAATCCCCTCTTGAAAGATATCTACCAAAGGTAACTATCAAAAGAGTTCTAAGCATCTGAAACAATTTCCATGAAGTTCTTGTTACATCAATATGAAATTGTTTTCGCAGCTTCTCATAAAAATCCTCCAATAAAGTTCCTGTAGAAACAAAGTATGCATTATAAATTCCATATACGATATATTTCCAATTTGCACCATGCCAAACTCCTACTATGAAGAAAACAATAAACGATGCAAGGCTTGTTGGAATCACTCTTCCTGCTTTCTCACCCAATACTTTTTTGCATTTTTTCCCTAGTTTATTAAATGCCGATGAGAGTGAAATTGGATAGAATAAATAATTACGCATCCACGCTCCCAATGTAATATGCCAACGTTGCCAAAACTCTGCAACACTCTTAGCCATATAAGGCTGTTTGAAATTCTCTGTTAAAGAAATACCTAAAATCTCTGACAAACCACAAACAATATCCATTCCACCGGAAAAATCAGCATAAATCTGTATTCCGTATAAAAGTGCTGCAATAAACACAATAAATCCACTGTATTCCTTATCTAAATAATTAGAAAACACTTCATTTACAATTACTACGACCCTGTCAGCTATTACCAGCTTCTTAATATACCCCCACAGCATTCTCTGCATTCCAAACATGACCCTTTTATAGTCATACTCATGCTCAGAGAAAAGCTGCTCTGCAAGTTCTCCATATCTTCCAATTGGTCCTTGAATAATGCACGGGAAAAACGACACAAATAATGCAAAGCGAAAAATATTCCTTTCGGCATTTACCTTTCCACGATACACATCAATCACATAACCTAATGACTGAAACGTATAAAATGATATTCCTAGCGGAACAATCATATCTATATGCTTAAAATTTGCAATATTACCGTATCTAAAAAGGACATTCAAGTTATCAATTACAAAATTTGTATATTTTACAACGCAAAGAATACCTACATTTATCAATACGGAAATAAGTACATACCTTCTTTTCACAGTAATGTACTTCTTCTTTAATTCAACTTTTTCTTTTCCCTTTAATGCTTTCTGTGTCACTTCTTCTTCAAAAGCTATGTTTTGGTTATCCAATCTGATTGCAAGTATGTATTGCGTTATAATCGTAATCAATACAAAAGCCAGACCTTTCCAACCGGCTAACAAATAAAAAAGAAAGCTAAACACAAGTAATATTATCCACTGACATTTCTTCGGTAAGCCAAAATATAAGCATACTAATATACCTGAAAATATTATGAATGGCATTGATATGATTGTCATCTTCCAACTCCCCTAGCACATTATTCCTGTTACTGCAATGATTCCACTAATGCCACAATAGCATCTAACGTATTAAAATTATCTGGTTCTAGCTCGTCCGCTGTAATTTCTACAAAAAACTTCTCATTTAATTCTGAAACAATTGATATAATATCAAAAGAATCCAAAATACCATCATCAATTAATTTTGTCTCATTCTCAAAATCTACATCTTCTCTAATTTCTGTTAATACCTTTAATACTTGTTCCCTCATTGTTACTCTCCTCTTCTGCTTTTACATTTTTATAATACAAAAACCCCGATGTATTTCTGCATGACTCCCTGTCAATTGCATACTTTACATCGGGGTTAAACCTTCCTATTTATTTATACTTCCAATTTTTCCTCTTCCTTGTCCAAGCCATAGTATTGTATCAGTTCTTCCTGATATGCCGAGTTACTAGCTGCTTTTACTAAATCTTCCTGTCTTCCATCCTTCATAAGGCAAAGGATTAATCTATTAACAATCTCTTTTCCTTCTATTTTCCCTTCTATTTTCCCTGACATTCTATGGTCTTCCCATGCCTTACACATATCCATCTTCCCTTCCTTTTCTTCAACCGGAATCCTGACTCCGGTGAATACATTAATCGTTGAAACTGCTTCATTATCAAGCTGCATAAACATCGGATTACTATGGACAACTTTATCCATCATTTCCTCACTTTTTGACGCCTTTATAAACTCTAACACTGCGCCCAATGATGTCTGGAACTTCTCAAAATTCTCTATCTCATTTGGTATTACAAGATTCAGATGATAATCATCTACATATTTCATAATCGAACGATATTTCTTATCTATCATATCATGTAGACTTCTTGGTGCATCCCATTCCTCTGCTCCCCAGTATACCGTCAGTGTTATAACAGGAATCAGCTTATCCTCTCTTTTAAAGCCTGACAAAAATTCTGCTTTATCCGCATAATCCTTGTCTCTTTTGTGCTTTCTTGCCGCTTCGCTTACCTGCGAGCTGTATTCCATGCCATCATATATCATATTTCTTACCGGCATAGCATAATGAATCTCGCTCTGATTCTCTACACCTAATAAGATAAATATACCATACTCTGTTGTCTTTACAATAGCACTTTTTAGTAAATCACGCCATTTCTGTTTTAATAGCTCCTTCCTATCAGCTCCAAAAACGGATATTACCTTAGTGGTATCTCGCTCATATAAATCCTCCGCTTTGATGACCTGCTCTCCATCATACAGATAATAATTGAATAAATCTGCAAATCTCCTGTTGTCAGAAAGAAACTCTTTCGCTTTTGTATCCTTTGCACCCATATGTGACCTCATTTCATATATATCACAGAACATCTGTTCTTGTATTCTTATTATATACTTTTGTTTCACATATGTCAATATCTTTCGAAACTTTGTTCGCTTTTCCTAATGTAAAGTATGCAATTGTCAAGGTGCTCATATTTCAATTTCCTACCTGTTACCAATATGCTTTCATTTCCATATTATTCCTCCTTAAATCGTGAAAAGACAAACTTTTGCCATTCTCCACCATTCTCATCATACAGCTGAATGTTTATTCCCGGTTCTGCAACCGTACCTGATACATCCAGGACTAATTTGTTGTAATGTGACATGATTTTATATAGTCCATCACCGCACTCATAGATGAACCACTTTTGATTCGCCAAGCCTGTAAAGGAATTCTGCACTACATTCGTTCCATTACTATTACCATAGTTATATGCTGTCAGATATTTATCTGAGCATAATGCTTTGATATAGTACAAGCCATTTCCTGCGTACTCCAGTGCAAATTGCTGTGGCAATTCTTCTGTCCGTGTCCAAAGCTGCAGATTGGCATTTTCCTGCCCACTTCCTGCTTCTATGTCCAAAGCACACTGTTCCTTACCAGACGGAATAAGCACATACTCACCATCTAAAATCTGTTGTGCCTGTTTCTCGTATTCTTTCCAACGCTTAGCCGCATTATTATCCAACTCTTTCACTTTTATCGTGGCATCACTTAGGTATGTATCAATTACTACACTTGACACAACCTTACCAGTTGCTTTTTCAATTGTTACAATATTTAATCCTCTGCTATTATAGCTATAGTTTGTTGAATCCAGCTTAATTACAGCAGTATCACCATATGCAAAACCTGCACTTGTTACGGATAGGTATCTGTTCTTTCCTCCCAGAGAAATATTATCCTCCAGCACCATTTTATTTTCTTCCCATTGCTCAAAGATACAATTACCGCCATCTATCACGGCAATGAATGAATTTTGATGATTACTTCTGAAATCACTTGTCAATCCAAGCTCTCTTATATAATAATCCAGTTCATCATTCTCCCCCCACAGGCTTCATCACGCACAGATACAACAATATACAGTTCTTCCTTACTTTTAATTAATGTATTTAAATACAATAATACTTGTTCCTTATTGTTGATTAGTTTTTCTTCCTCAAAAGTGCGATATTCTATTAAGTCAGTGTTCCACTCCTGATACTTCACATCTTCGGAATGATTCTCTAATTCATCCCACCCTTCTAAGTGTTGTGCCAACACTTTTGAGCATTTACAATTCCCCCAATAATTTACATGCGCCCCAGAATCTGGTGTATCCTTATTCCAGTTAATAGCAGCATAATTATTCAAATCCAAAAGTTCTAATTCAAACTCCTTTAAGTACTGTTCTAAAGTTGCTTTATCTTGTGAGGTCAGATTTTGTGTTCCGCCTATTATTGGTATCAAGGTAATATGATTCATCTTACATAAATAATAAATATTTTCGAAGCACTCTTTGTTTGCATCGCTGATCGTTCTATATGTAACATTGTTCTCTTCATTTCCTACCTTGTATCTGCTCACTTTTCCATCATTTCTACAGTCCTTACTAGAATAATTAGTTTTAAGAAAACAAATATGTCCTCCTTTAAAAGACGGCTCTGTTTTTTCCTCAAAATCTCCTTCTTCTAATTCTTCCCATCTTGTATGAAATGATAGTAACGGAATTAGATACTCTATTGCCGATTTACTATTTGATTGACACTTAAAGCATGCCTCTATTTTATTTGCTGAAAATCTCATATTCGTTAAAGCTTTTGATACCGCTGCAACATTTTCTCCATTGGCATATGTTTTTGGATAAAAAAATGCACCAGTTTCCAATATGACATATTTAGGCTTTTGATACTTCAATGCTTCTTTTAACCAATAATAAGATACTTCAATTCCCTGTACCGAACCGCCCAAGGAATAGCCCGTGTACCCGGTTTCCGCATAAATTACCATTGGATTCAATGACCAAAAGCTTCTGCTCGGTCCTAAAACGATATAATCTAAGGAATCTCTTTCTACTTCATAAAATTTCCGATATCTGGCTGTATCTCCCTCTTGCCAATCTGTATATGTCCATTTTGGCGTAACTATGTTTTGAACATATACAAAAATAATCAAAAACAACACAAGAAATACTATTACTTTTATTATAGGAATTTTCCTTTTATCCATTCCCCTCCAGCTCCTTCAACCTTTGTAACGCAATCACCTGCTTTTTAGTCATTTTCTTCTCTCTCAGCTCTTGCTTGGTAATTCTTCTCTTACACATATAGGCACAATTTGCATAGGCTAAAATATATGTCCATATCTCCTTTTTTCCTACATAGCGGTAGATAAGCAATAATGTTCTTAAAAATCCTGCATTTTTTTGTAAGTCTTCTTTCATTTTTTTGACATACGTTTTTACATATTTCTTTTGTATTTTACCTACTGCCCATAAATGTGTCTGAATCTTGATAACCTGTAAATAGTCTAATAGTCTTCTATCCTTTATTTTCCCAATATAGTCATCCAAATATTGAAAAATCGGGAAATGCACATAAAGACGCTCATCATCACAGGAAACATCCTGCCCCGGTCTTTCCAGCCGGTAATAATATAAATATTCCGGTACTGCAATCACTGATTTTGCTCTTGCATATACCTCCACCTTAAAAGGCAAATCATCGAATCTTCTTATATCTTCATAAAACGTAATCTGATTCTTAATCAGAAATTCCCGCTTATAGATTTCTCTCCAAATCGCTATACGTAAGCAATACATCAATTGCTTTATCAGCCTATCATCATGAACTCCGTACACATAAGGCTCTCCCAGCATATCGGTTACCCGTTCAATAGTATTAGAATTTTCAAAATATTGATTATATCCGCAATAAGCCACCTCGTAATCCCCACTAATTGCTTTTGAAAACAGCTTCTTATACATATCCTCTGCACTAAAATCATCCGGGTCAAAAAATCCCACATATCTTCCTCTTGCCAGTTCTAAGCCTTTCTTTCTCGCAGAAGCACAACCACCATTTTCTTTTTGAATCAACTTGATTCTACTGTCCTCTTTTTGATATTCTTTTATAATTTCCGCAGAATTATCCGGAGAGCCATCATCTACAAACATAAATTCAACATAAGGTGCTTTCCATTGAGTAACTGTTTCCAGACATTTACTGATATATTTGGCTACATTATATACCGGAAATATTACGCTTAATTCTATATCTTCACTTGCCCCTTTCCACATAAGGACATCTTTTTTATTATGAATACATATCACCCTTACACTGGAAGAAAGGCATCGACTGAAAAAATCCCAAACAGTAATTGCTATAAATACAAAAATCGGAAAATACTTTTCTTCTGTCTTAAACACAATACCAAATACTATCGTGTAGATAAGCATGGAGCTTAGTGGTTCTAATATCCACCACAGCCAATTCAGATAGGAATTCGCCACCTCTGCCCGCAAATCTGACTTTGCTGCATAATATGCAAATTTCCAATATTTTCTCATCTCTTTTGCAAATCTCATCTATGTTATATCTCCTTTGGAATCCTCAATTGCTCTTTTTACAATTTCTTTTTCCTTTTGCCAATCATATCCATCTGCTCTCCATACAGAAAACAGCCAATTCCGAAGCTGCATACGAAGAAATATATCCACTCTGTTCAACAGCATATCCACGCTCGTTCCATGCCATTGCCTTAACATCGTCTGTGAGCTTATAAGAAGCTCTCCCTTTTTCCTGTGTGTATAATACCCTTCTCCTGTGCGAAACCGCACATAATCACATACTGCAATATCAGCCTCATACTTTGCTAATATCTCATACAAGACCTCAATATAGCGCTCATCAACCACATCATCTGCGTCTACAAAAGCAATCAGCCTTCCCTTCGCATGGCGTAACCCGTTATTCCTTGCTACCGACAAGCCTTGGTTCTTCTGATGTATAACACTTATTCTTTTATCATTTATGACACACTTGTCACATATTTTCTCCGAGCCATCCGTTGAGCCATCGTCCACCAGAATTATCTCTAGCTCTGTATAGGTTTGTTCCTGTATCGACTGAACGCATTCCATTAAGTATTCTCTTACCTGATATACCGGAACAATTACACTGACAAGCTCCACACATTCCCCTACTTTCTTCCGTCTTTCTTACAGAAAGCCTTCTATCACTTCCGACATTCTTTCCCATGAAAAGCGATAGGACTCTTTTCTTATGTTCTCTGTAAATTCTTTTTCTTTATCTTCTTCAAAATATTTGATTATTGCACTCACTAAAGCATTGGTATCTGCACTTTTCACCACATAGCCTGTTTTTCCATTTGTCACTACCTCCGGCAGCCCTCCTACATCGGTTACAACTACTGGCTTTTCAAAGCCATATGCAATCTGAACGATTCCGCTTTGTGTGGCTGACAGATAAGGCAATACTACCAAATCACATGCTGCAAAATATTTCTCGACCTCATCATCGGGTACATATCCTTCCACAATACGGACAGCACCATCCAACTCCTTCTCCTTTATCATGCTTATATAGCTTTCTCTGTCATCACCAAAATCCCCCACAACCCAAAGCTGTATATCCTGCTTTTGCAATTTTCCCATTGCTTCCAGCAAATATCGTAAGCCCTTATATTCTCTTACAAACCCAAAAAACAGAAGCATTCTCTGTTTTTCATCTACCTCTAAGCATTCCCGTGCCTGTGCCTTGCTTAGATTCTTCAATCGAAAGGCATGATACGTTGGATGTGGCGTTACTGCCATCTGATACTTAGGTCTTTCCCCTAAGCCATTCTGCGTTTCATCCACTGCCAGCAGTTCTCCTCTTTTTCTCGGGAAAATACTACTAAGCTCCTTTTCTTCCTCTGTCGCATGCAACAAAAAGCCTCTTCCCCCACGCAACACCCATTTGGTCAGCAGCTTGTCCAACGGAAATCTTTCATGCGGAAACACATTATGGCATACATATACTATCTTTTCACGCCCGATTATATGATTCAGTATTCTATTTCATCTATTCCTTGCAGCTCTTCCGGTAAATCATTCAAAGCCACTTCTAAGGTTTCCGCTTCGTTGTAACAAGGAATCTGAATAATCAGCTTCATTTGTTTCCCCTTTTATCTGTTACCTTTTTTTCGTTTTTTTATCTATTTCATGTATATTTTTCACTACTGCTGTTGCAATACCCACTGCAAACAAAGCAATTACTAGCACTCCAGTTATAATCCCCCACGTCATTTCCTGTTTTTTCTGTAATGCTACATATTCTAATTCATTCATCATGAGCATATTCTGATTCGCTAACTGTTCAAATTCCTGATCTAGCTCTGCATCTCCATATTTACTCACATTTAAGGTTGAAATATACCCTGTCATTTCCCGATACGATACTTTTATCCAGCCATTCCTCTCATCTTCCACACTAATAACCGGAGTCCCCGCCTGTAACGTTCCTATTACACTTGTTCTGTCTTCAATATCTTCTACCAGCTCTGTGTCTTCTACCACTTCCAGCAGGGTATTGGCTTTCATCATCTGTTCTTCTGCATGCACTTGCACATTTCCCAAAAGCAGTACACAGCATAATAAAAAAATCTTCCATCCTCTACGCATCTTTGTTCCCCTTTTATTCATTGTTGTAATAAATAACGAAATGTCCATTCAACATAGTATTCTGATATTTTTTCTCTACCTCATTTGTATAGGCACTATCATATGATAGCAATATGATGTCATCCGCATCTATCTCTGTATTTGCATATTCCTCTATTGTTTTTCTATGCGGCAGCAATTCTATATCTATATCTCTTAGCATAAACTGCATAATACTAATAAACGTTTCCTCATTTTCCTGTATATACACTACTCTCCTGTCATCATTATCCTTTCTTAGCTCCTCAATCTTCTCGGCAACAATACTGTCTCTGAAAGCCCCTATTGAAGACGTATCAATATATAATTCAGATGCTCTCACTGATAATACGAACTCCAGTACAACAACCATAATCAGTATGACACCATTAGTATTCCATTTCTTTTCAGCTACTATAATCACTGTTACTGCAAAGCTTAACAGCATCAACAGTACATAGGTAAGCCCCAGAAACTGATTTGTGCTAAGCTCTTTTATGCCATCCAAATAGCTGATTCCCACCATAATGTATCCATGCATATTGGTTAACTGATAGTGATTGACATTATTTATTACCAGTAGCAGCATCGGAATCTGTACTATTCCAATTAGTGTCATTCCACAAATCGTTTTGCTACTTCTTAGCATTTCCATGATTCCCCATACCATAAACACCGGTAACACAAATTCATGATATCTGCCATAAACCACACTATCTACCCGATAAGGGCGAATGTTATATATCACATTAATCAGCAATTCTCCCACTAGTGTAAGCAGTACAAATACATAAATCAGCTTTTTATCATCTATCTCTTTCCTCGCCATCAAACATTTTAACAGCTTCCGAATCTCCTTTATGCAGTGCCAAACTCCCCAATATACGATTCCAAAGCTTGAAAGTCCCAAATACAATATTTTCCCTGATATTCCACAGACTAAGTTATAAATGCCTTCCTTCGAAAGTAAAAAACTTAATTTTTCAAGCTGCCCTGCGTAATCATTTATATGGAGCATTTCCTGTTCTGTTCCTGCATACAGCTTAGCCTGAAGCCATTCCTTTGCTACCATACCAATTCCCAATATCAGAACTCCCATTAATAACATCAGGAAAAGCTGTTTTATTTTTTTTGAATGCTTCACAAAATAAACAAATAATGTAACTCCTCCCGCAAGCGTAACTGCTACCGCTCGCATATGAAGAAAGTGTATATATACAAGTGCCAATACAAGCATTATTAAAATCGACACTCTATTATGTTCCAAATAATTCAACAGAAGCATGCCTATTAAAATAAACAATACGACCAACACAATTTCAACCATTGTCGTTTTTGCATAAAACAACCAGCTCGGATATGTCATCGCAATTGCCGCACCCATATATATATGCTCCTTCACATTGCTTCCATCATCAAGCTTTTTCACAATACCAAGCAATATAACATATCCACCAGCCAACAGAACAAAATTTATGCTAACTGCCACTCGATATGCCAATATAGCATCTTTACATAATAAAAAAATTGGAAAAAGGATAAGACTATACCCATAGGAATAATATGAGCCTAGCGATACTATGTCAGACCAGTCATATCCCGCCAGCTTCGCTGCATATGACCAATATCCGAATTCATCCGGAAAAAGAATAAATCCATACACTCTCGTAATGCTATACTCATAGACACAGAATAAAAATGTAATAAAAATAATGGAATATTTCTTTGTTGTATCTGCACTCTTTGGAAGTCCAACTCCCATAGCAACACTTCCGTCAGCAAGTGTTGCTGCTAACACTTTTTTCATTCTTCTCATTTGTTTGTTCCTCCTCAAAAATTATAATTTTTGTGTTGGGTTGGTGAGTACCCCTTTATCTCGTGTCATTCCCCAGTTGCTATTGTAAGGCTAATCTAGCTAACCTATTTATTATTATATGTTTTTTTTTAAGTATATCCTGAATCCGTGAAACTCAGTTATTTTTTTACAGGAACTGATTAGAATGGATGTAATCCATTGTTTTACACCGAGTTCAAGTACACAATTCCTGTTTGTGGCGTAATTTATATCTGTTTTCAGCCTATAAAGCGCAAAAAT
>JAFSCH010000091.1 GCA_017436865.1 Lachnospiraceae bacterium | reverse complement strand
TTTAATGTGCGTGGGGGATTTTGAAACTTTAAATAAAGTGACAATCCGGCTTTATATAATCTGCTACATCTGTGTAGTTTCAGCACAAAATAGTTGCATTTAATATGACATTAAAAGCATCATCTAATTTGCCGAACAACACCAACAGTTCATCAATCATTTTTCTTAACTGACCAATATTAGTTGCCAAATAACCATCCATTGACACTTCGCTCAACTCGTAAATTCTTCCTTTTTCAAGCTGTTCTAACTTATTATAAATGTTTGTCAATTCATGGCTATATCTTTTGGATATCTCATAACCTAATTTTTGTTCGCTCATATAATTCCCCTTTCAAACTATGATAGGAAAATTATATCATACCAACCCATCTATATTCAATTTATCAATGTACTATTTTCTGACAATTTCTTTTAATTTAGAATCATCAAAACTCTGTAACAATATCTGTTGCCACACCTAAACCAATAGATTCTTCTGAGTAGATATACCAATCAAGTTTCTTCTCTCTGACTTCCTGTAATCTTGCTCTTGTAATTTTGGTCTGTGTACAGATATATTCTTCAAAATCTCGCCACAATCTGTCCAAATCTTCTACTTGCTCTTTAATGTCCTGATATGTTCCTCTTGTTCCACTTGAGAACTGATGACAACACATCTTAGTATGTTTAGTAATAAATCTCTTTGTACCAGCAATGAAGATTAAAAATCCACAACTATCTGCATGGCTTGTACTATATGTATGAATAGGAGTCTTGCTATTGAGCATAATATCCACCAATGCCCACATATCAGCTACATAACCACCATATGAATTGATGTAGATTTTGATAGGCTCTCTCTTAAAATCCTTCTCTTTATTCTCTTTCTGTTGGTCTTCATTTAGCACACTCAAAATTCCATAGCAAACCTTACTCATGCTGTCTTCATTGATTAAATCATGGATATAAAATATCCTCTTATCTGTATCTATAAAAACATTTTCTCTTGAAGTTCCCATATTTTTGTATTCCTTTCCTCACCACTTAAAACTATGGTTTTATTGGCAAAATCGAGTCTTGAAACCCTTGATTTAAGCCACTTTCAGGACTCGATTTTTTGATTTCTACACTAAATAATCAAAATCTCTCTTTTCACTTAATTTTGTTCTATTATCATATATCCACTTGTTACCACACTCACTTACAACATTACTTATAGCTGAAATATCTGCTACAGTCTTTTCAATCATATTTTCTGTGTGCAGTCTATAATTCTCTACAAATATTTCCGCACATCTCTGCATTGAAACATCAGTAGGTGGAAAAATAATCTTATCCTCTTTTACTTCTGACCATTGCAATTTCCCATGTACATATGAAAAAGCTAATAACTTAATCTCTTTATTTTGGTTGAGACCGCCAACTATTACATATGAAGTATGCGATAAAATAGTTTTTGCCTTTGCATCTTCTAGTTTCTTGAAAAGATTACAAATCACATCTATTGCATCTTCTACATATAATGAATTCATAGTTTTTTCTAATTTCTCGGTGTCTATTTCAATTGCTTTTTGTATAGCAGCATTACCGGCACAAGCCATTGCAAGATGATTATTAATTACTAAAATCTTATCGCTATCATCTGAAATAACTTTTCCCTCATATGTTGATACTCTCTTATCTGCTCCTAGAATTACGATATTATTTGTTTTAATTCCCATAATTGTACTCATATACCTCATTTCTCCTTCTTTTCTTAATTGAAATTTCAATATGTCGCTTTCTTTTCTTTGCTTCTTTCTCTTTCTTTGGCGACAGCATTTTCACTTTAGATTTCTTAGTCGCACTAGCAGATTGCAAGCCTTTAGGCGAAGCAAGATGCGTAGTAAGACTTGATAGATAAAGTTAAAATGTTCTGTCAAAGAAAAGAAAGAAGAACTACTTACACATATTTTTCTTTTTGGGGGAGAATCCACATTTTTCTATATATATAGATATTTGTGAATCCTACCCCAAGATTTTATTTAACAATCTTCTACTCGATGCTCCAAAATCCAATATGTTTTATCTCTATTAGGATTATCTTGTCCATTATCTAGTTTTCTTCTTTTATCAACCAACATTTTTTTATTTTCATCTGTGCTATAGAATCTACATAAATATAATTCTTTGTAATTATCTTCTAATGCACCGTTAAAAGTATTAATTCCTGTATAACGCAATTTCACACCAATAGATTCAAATTCTTCTTTAATATGTTCTCTATCTTCACGATAAAGAGGTTTCCCCTCAATACTTTTCAGATATTCCATAAACATATCAATCTGTTTTACATCGACCACAATATACTCACTTTTAGAAGATAATTCTTCTCCCAGAAAGTAATTTAATATTGGGATGTGTCCTAGTTCTTTCATTTGAATCAATATGTTATTATCCTGTTCATATTTCCTATATCTGCATTCATTAACCTTTATTTTGCTGAAACGTCTATCTTCTGCAAAAAACGAATAAAATATTTTATTTTTACTCACCTGCTTACGTTTCTTACCGTTTCCATATTCTTGAAAGAACTCATCGTAACTATGCTTATACAATTGTACTGGCTGTAATTGTGCTTCATTAATATTCATCAGACCTTGTATCGCTTTAGGCTGAAACTCACGGATGTAAAAGGTACAAATATCTTCTTTGTCCATTGTTCGTTTTCTTCCTAGCGACTGTATCAAAGAATCAACGTCAAAAATCTCACTGAAAATATGTTTTATATTCTTGTCCTTCAGATTTACGCCATTATCAAGTACAGTAGTTGTAAACAATATTCTCTTTTCAAATGTGATTCTTCCATCCGGCATCTGCTTAATACACTCTGCAACTTTCTTTGTCTTACTATCATATCCACACATCTTTTTCAATTTCGTACTGCTTGATGTACTAGAACAAAAATAATCCGCTTTATCGGCATATCGTTTATTCATTTCTTCCATTCGACTTGCTGAATTACAAAATACAACAATTTTACTCTCAGAATCATTTTCTAAAATATCATCTATGATGGTTGTCAATTCATCTTTCTGATAAAAGTACACCTGTTTAACATACGAATAGTCTTTATCAATTCTATATATATTCTTCTTTTTTACTTTTCCTTTATCAGCCAACCACCTAAAAAATATTTTTGCGGTTGCACTGACCCATAATATTACTGAATTTTTCTGTTTTATGAGAAAATCATAGGAAACATCCGTATACTCATTAAATTTTGCATCTGTTGTAAAATAGTGACATTCATCTGCTACAATGTAATCAAAATGCGGAACTTCCTTTCCATCCTGAATATCACGTTGTAATGCCTGATATGAGGTTACACAAATAATATTTAACAATTTTAACCTCTTAGCATCATCATAAACCTGTTTTCTTAATGCCTTACGATTGCAAAGATACAGAATTTTCTTCTTCTGATTCTTTGCAAAGTTACCTAGAACATACAAACAGAAATGTGTTTTTCCACATCCAGTACCACAATCTAGTACTACAAATTCATTCTTCCATCGCTTATAATCATTTCCTATAATATCTGATACCCATATTTTTCTTTTGTTACTTTTGGTCAATAAGAACTACACCTCCTTCTGCGAAAGATATGTAGCTATACTATTTTGAATAGCCTTACTGTCCTCAAATAAAAACACCTTAAATCGTGGATTCTTGTCTGAATCTATAACCTTTTTCATTTTATATCCTTGGTTGCACAAATAATTTGCTAAATCCAAAGACCTAACCGTACACATTTCTTTATTTTCGTTTGTAATAACTCATTCCTCCAATCTGTTTATCTTGTGGACGGCACTAATACCGCCCACTATTACTTACTTCTCTTTTTATTAGCTTAAACTTCCATGATTTTCACCTTCTTTCGTGCTAATGATAAATTAATCACCAAATTCTCGTTCCATAACGCAAATCCTCCTTAATGCTTAATCTCCCATACTTTCACCTTTTTTCTGATTTCTTTTTTTTACAACTAATTCACCATAATTTCACCCTCTTTCACTACACTATCTATTTCTCCATTCCATATATGCTACAAATACAGTAGCTTCATCTACTCCATTAGCAACACCGATATTTACAAAATCATCTACCATAATAGGAAATCCCTTATCAAATGGTGCATTGTGTTCCTTTAACTCGTTGTCCAAAATAGAACACTGTTCATTCCATTCTGCTTCTGTCAGTCTCCTTAAT
Source organism: Lachnospiraceae bacterium (assembly GCA_017436865.1). Lineage (GTDB taxonomy): Bacteria > Bacillota > Clostridia > Lachnospirales > Lachnospiraceae > COE1. The sequence goes on along the minus strand of JAFSCH010000091.1, from coordinate 95,747 downwards.
TCTTCTCTGATTACATCATCGGATGCATTACTCTTTGTCATTGCTCTTGCAATTTCACACTGTTTACTACTAGGCTTCATATTCATAATTACTTCTTTCTCCTTTCGCTACGCCATAAATCCAATTGTTACAACATTCCGTTTTCCATCCACACGATTATTCTGTGGGTACATATAAAGATTGATTACCTTCTCCGATGGATATTCAAACCAATCTTCGAAGTCCTTTACCTCTTCTATATGCTCAATCTTGCAAAGGTCAATGAACATACTACTGTTGATTTCCATTGGATATAAATTAGTTCCATCTTCCTTTTGGTCGATTGGTTTTCGATTGCCATTGCCAAAACACAAGATAGACTTGTTTAAAATGCTACATTCTGTAAAATAAATATCACCAAACTCTACATCTGTGTTTCTGTTGGCTATTTCATCCAAATTTCCACTATTCAATTGAATCTGATAACCATTACCCGACTTGTTATGTTCTACTAATGCTCCTAATAAATCTGTTAATTCCATACTGCCAATCCTCCTATTCAACAACAGTAGTCACATTGATAGCCTGTCTACCCTTTTCAGTATCAATCACATCAAATACCACTGTTTCTCCTTTTCGCAATTTTTTGAATTCTTCATCACTGTTAATGCCAGTCCAATGTACGAAAAATTCACCTCTTCCTTCTGAATCTGTAACGAATCCATAGCCTCTCTTCTTGTTAAACCAACAAACTTTTCCTTTAAACATAACTAAAATCCTCCATATAAATATTTCTTTTGTATAGGCAGTTCCCCATGAGAAACCGCCTATAATAATTACTTCTACATTTCTATAACAAATCTCTTTGAATTAACCTGTGCTTCTGGTAATAATTCATTGGTCTTTTTCAGAATCATGTGTAATACTTCCATCACATACTGTTCATCGCCCTCTATAGCAGACTTTCTTGTATGTTGTAAGAATGAAGTCAATTCCTGTGCGTGTTCACCTATGAAACTTGCATATAAATCATCTATGACATCTTTGTTTGGCATAGCACATTGAGGATATAATGCTTGTACACATGGCGAATAAAATTTCTTATCTCCATTTGCGATATGTTCCTGATTGTTTTCATATAAGGTTTTATCTCCGTATTCCTCATCAAGCACCATACCCATAAATAAATTGACGAAATTTCCAACGTAATACATTGTGTCACGCACTAAAGCTTTATCATCTGCTGGTGTAATATCGAATCTAAGTGAGCATAGTGAATCTAAATAGCTACATCCCTTCATGATGATACACTTTGATAAATCGTTACTTACTAATCCCTGTTCTGCCCAATCGAAGCGTTTACTGATTAGTTCCACAATCTCCATGTCGCATTCTTTCAAATTCGGGTCATGTTGAAGTTCTTCAATCGGAATCTCCTTATAGCCTACGTCTACAAAATTCTTCTTACTGTTAGGTCTTCTCTTTTCCTCTCTTGCTAATTCCTTTGACTGTCTTCTTCTTTCTTCTCTGTTCATACTGTTCTTCTCCTTTTCTGTGATTACAAAATGATATTCTCTTTTTATCTCTGATTAACTCTTACTCATTCTGATGAATATTACATAAACAACATGTCTCTAGTAGACTTCTTTTTCTCAGTCTTTGGCTTTTCGCTTGTAATATCACCTAAGAAATCAATACTTCCCGTTAATCTACGTTCACTGGTTGCCAACAGATTTCGCTTAATTGTGTCCTTGTTATCATCAATCTTCTGCTTAATCTCCGCTAATTTTGTATAAGGCAGAGAAGTTCCTGAAATCGCTAAAACTGTCGCCTCTGCTCCAAATCCTTCAAAGGTTGCTAATGCTTGTCCTACATTGTCTACGATTTCATTTAAACGAACCTTATTATTAGAATGGATTAATGCTATGTTGGAAACTACACCATCATTCTCCATAGGAGCATATATGTTTTCTCTAATCTTCTCTATTACAGTCTGAGTAGTGGCAGTTTCCGAATTGTACTTATTAATAATGCACATACCCTTCTGTGATAAAACATTCTCTATCTCTGCCCTATCCACCACACCTAATGTAGAATTTGTTTCTGCATTGAGAAATGCATCCAAGTAACAAGCAAACTGTTCATTCAGGGTGAACTTATTCCGATTCTTATTATTGTCGATTACAAACAATGCCCCTCTATTTTCAATAGATTCTATTTCTTGAAAGAACTCATAGCAATTCATGAACTCTTTCAGACTGGCATTATCATCTGGAATGCATGTTACTATGCAAATAATCTTGTCAGTTTCATCAATCAGTCTTTGACTAATAGCTGGTAACATACCACTACCTGACCCTCCACCTGAACTTGCCATAAGGAATATTACCTTACATTTTCTGAATCGCTCTTTTATCTCATTAATCAGCAAATCAAAATTCTCACAATCATTCTCTGCTAATAACTGCTTTGCCTTACGTCTATCCTTACTACTTCCATAGCCATTCAAAATGTGATATTTACAATCTTCTGGAATATTCAGACTGTCCAAATCAGCTTTTGCAGTATTAGCTGCCATAACTGGATATCCTTTTGCCAATAGTATCGCTACTTCATTACTTCCCATACTTCCTAAACCAACACATCCATATCTTTCTCTCATATTCAATTTTCCTCCATATCGTCATATTGACTTAATAATTTCAGACCTGCTTCACTTAAATAGTAGCCATTAGCTCTTTCGCACTTTGCACCAATTTCTACAAGCTTCTTTTCTTGCAAAATCCTAATATGCTTGTACAAAGTATTTGGCTTGTTTCTGCCCTCTACTTCTTGAATCTCTTCTAATGTCATGGACTTCATATAATTAGTAGCCTTGTTTGACCTTAGAATATTCATGATGACATACTGTGTTCTTACGATGTCTTCATGCACTGTTATCACCTTGACCTTTCTCTTATGTACTTTATTCAGTTTCTTACGAACTCGGATGAGTAAGATAAAAATATATAGGCTTTTCAGCCCTATACTTTACTGCCTATCCTTGTTTTGATGTGCTTTTTCTCTTATATAAGATTCGCAAACATTTGTTCTGTATTATATATACTCTTTTTTGACTTGAACTCTTCGCCTATATATAATCTTTTTCTACTTTTTTGCTTTCCTTACACACTTCTCTTCTCGTTGCCAAACAACAAACACCTTGCCTGCATTCAGGACAAAATGCTTTACATCCATTGCATTCTCTTTTTTGCCATTTGTTCTTATAAATAGATAAACTCCTCCCTTGCTCTTTTGATGTGTTAATAGTTACTTCTCTTTTTGTTTTGGAAATTTGCACGGTGATTACCGTAAGATTTTTGATGATTGCAAGAAACAATCATATTTGCTATAATATGTGTGTCGAATTACATATGTACAGCTTATCTTTGGTAATCTGTGCAAAAATAATTACATATTGTAAGGAGTATCGCCAAATACCCCTTACACATGGAAGTCAGTATCGCCAAATACTGGCTTCTTTTTTGCTCAATCGTTTCTGCTGTGTTTATGTTTGTATCAAGATTTGCCGTCTCTTGATGTTATTATCTTATCACTGATATGTACATATTGTCAATACCCATTTCCGAATATGTACATATTTATTTTATTTACAGACATACATATGTTTTAACTTTACATATTTCAATTAATTTAATATAATTTGTACATATCAAACATATAAAAGGGGGAATAATACATGTTTCCTGATAAAATTAAGATTACAGATGATTTAATAAAACTGATTATTGATACTAGAAAAGAATACAATCTAACTGCATATCAATTATCAGAGAAAATTGACAAAAACAAATCGTGGCTTCCTAATATTGAAAATAAGCGTACCAAGAATATTGCAAGGGAAGACCTTATATTGTTATTCAAGGATTTTGCAAAAGATAAGGGCATGGATGCAGAGGAATTTGTTATCAAATATCTATCCCCTACTGCTACTGTAGAATTGGATGATAATGTTTCTGTTCCTAATCACTACTTGCAATCCTCTATGGGAATATTTTCACCAGACCATGAAGATTTACATATATCAGATGAAGAAAGACAAAAGAGAGTTGAATATTACACATCAGACAAGCCTTATGAAGTGGATTTAATGCGATTAAAAAAGAAATTGAAAGATTTATCCGACTTGATAATTGATGAATTTAGTTACTGTAAAACATCAAAACATAGAGATAAAATGATTGATATGGTAGATACGATGTTTGCGAATTTTGTAGGTGAATTTGCGTATACACAAAAGTTATATGGGTTTCCGATGTTCTATGGTGATTCTAAAATGGTATATGGTAAAACTGTTGCAAAAGATTTCTTACAAAAAACCAATAGTAATATGGAAAGTTTCATGGCTTTGCATAAATTAGCATTTGCTCATGCTGATTTGTATGCAGAAATAAATGCCGAAGAAGGAAGAAATACTTTACTTAATGATGTATCATCGGTGAATGAGAAAACAGATAGTGAAGAATTTGATATGATTTTTTATGAATTGGATGGTTACATATATAGATTGCATGAGTATCTTATGTCTGCAAAGAAAGAAGCAGTGGTTAATAATCATTCCTGCAACATCGAATTTACTCTTTTATTTGAATATGTTGTAAAGGCTATGAATGAAATTATTGCCAATGCCAACTTGAATTATCGTTTTGAATATGAGATACCTGAACCAAATGCTGATATAGATACCATAATCAAGAAATCTCTTGAATTAAACAATATATCCTATGGAATAAAACACGCTATACGCAAAAAATAGTCTTATTTTCCCCATAAAATGGGTATTTCAAAACTGTGGAAAATATGAGTGATTTTTGCCCTGTTTTAGCGGAAATATATGTAAAAATGAACGTGTTTCTTCTATATTAATGACGTAACAAGACCACCGGCACAGAAACCGATGGTCTTCGTTGTCTTAATAATATATTGCAAAATGAAATTTATCATCTGGGCTACCTAGAAACATACAATTAAAAATGTCTGCGTGATTCCCTATCGGATTAACTGTCAATTCTTTATAAGCATATGCATAGTTATATTTTAAGTCTCTTGTTTTTGTAGGACTTGCTTGTCTCATCAAAAAAGGGAAGAAACAGATTTTATTTTCATCAGCAATCGGATATGCTCCGTTGCCTGTCCCAAGCTGAAGCATAGATGAGAAATATTCCACGCAATTAAACCATCCTATTACAAATGCTACTTTTCCCTTACCTTTCGTATCAATTTCATTCATAAGCCAATTGAAATCCTTTAGAAATGGTTTCCAATTTTTACTAGCAGCAAGCGTATCTGCTTCACTTCTCCAATTTTTTAAGAACTTTACTTCTATTTTAAATCCTCTTGTTTTAATAAACAAATCATAGTTTCCTTTATAATTACTCTTTTTGCTTTTATTTTCATTTCCCGTATAACGTGCATTATGTCTAAAGGGATAGCCCATCAAAACAGTTAAATCCAGTTCATTAAAATTTTCATCAGCAGCTTCTTTCAATTGTTCTTTGTCATATCCATTATATACTTGATTCATTTCATCAATTATAATGGAACATATTATTCTCAGGTATTCTTCAATTCTTGGCTTTCCCATATAACACCCCACAAATGTGTTTTTCTATATTATGGGATTCTTCGATGTAATATATACCAACATTTGCTATTTAAACATAAAACAAGAGGACTTTCGCCCTCTTGTATCGGTTTTATATCAGATTCTTATATTCTCTTCTTCCGTCTACTATTGCATAAATCATTACAATCTTTTTCTCTTCATTCACCTTATAAAACACTAAATGACGTTCTACTATTAATACTTTATATCCTTGCCTACGCAATATTGAATATCTAGGCTCTGTTCCTGAATATGGAAAATCTTCTAAATGCATAATAGCCTTTTCAATTTTATCAAGATAATTTAATGCTATATCTACATCACCAGAATCTTCAGCGATATAAAAAATAATATCTCTTAGCTGTTCATCTGCTTTATCAGTTCTCTGAATCTTGTATTTCATATCCTACTTCCTTTCCAGAAGTGATTTACGAATATCTAAAAATGTATCTTCAATTGGTGCTACTCTACCATTAGAAACATCTTCCTCTGCTTCTGCAAGTGTGCGCAATAATTCCAGCTCTGACTTCATTTGATAGTAGTCTTGTAATCCTAATACTGCTGTGTCTCCACGACCATTTACTGTAATAATGACAGGTGTTCTATTCTCACGACATTCTTTTGATATTTCATTGTAATGATTTCTTAAATCTGATGATGGTCTAATAATTGTTTCCATAGAAATGTCCTCCGTGTCTGTTTACTTGTTATGATAGTCAAATTATATCATAATATGTATATTGTCATCAAGAACAAATATTAATAATGGGTGTTCTTTCCTTATGTAAAAGCGATTGTTTTAAACCCACCGCTGTCGATTTTAAAGTGAAATAGTTTCACATTAAAAATGTCAAACAGAATCAATAGATATGCTTATGCATTACAGCTAAGTGTGCATCAGCTACCTCATAAATATCACTGATTTTTATATTTGTTATATCACATCTAAATAATACTTCCTGCATTTTTACTATTTCGTTCCCAAATCTATGAACAAATTCAAACAAATCTAATAACTCATCACTTCCCGTATTATAATAGTGTAGATATGCATTTACTTTCCCTGTATAATAACAAAAACAATCTATAGCTTTACTAAAATTTTCTTTCAAAGATAAATCTAAATCTGCACTTCTATGTGCAAAGTCTTCTTTTTGTTTCAAAAGAGATTTAAATAAATCATCAGAACTAACACTATTATTTATTGTTCCCCATAAAGAAGTTGCACCCATTTTAACCATCATTTCTACTTGACTTGCATGGTATTCTGTATATGCATGATATATATAAGCATTATTCCTGCTTATTTCTGGCGATAATGATGCCATGATTATATCATCATATATGTGTGTAAATTCATGATATAATGTTGGAATTGCAAACTTCGTCTTACATAGTAATGGGTCAACTGATAAGATATATTCATTATTGATATATCTTACATTCGCAAATATATCTTTTGTCGCTTTTCTGTAATTAATGTTGAACTTTGGGAGTTGTCCTTCAAACCGCATAAAATCATGGTATTTCTGATAGTTTTTATATATAAAATCATCACTTTGTTTCTGAAATATTAATTGATTCTTATTCATCTAGTGTACCATATACCTTTTTTTAATAGATTCTACTTTATATTGTAGAACATTGTATATTATTTGTTCAATGATAATTTCTTTTAAATGCCTGTGTATTTATATATCTCAACACATCTCATTAACAACATCATCATCGAACAAAGTCCAATTTATTACCCACCAAATAAAAAAGTCCAGAATCCTTATAATTCAAGGCTTTCCAGACTTTCATCCACAATCATCACATTTATTTTATAATAGTCATTTAGACCATTATTATTCTAACTTTCAAACTTATTCTCGAAAATCAATATAATATTAATTTTAATCAATATAGTTGATATATTTTAATATACTCAAATATGCACCAAATACGCTAAAACCAAGCATTTTCAACCATTTCACGCACATTCAACAACACTATACCGAAAGTATATTTATATACCAATAAGCAATATAGTATTAATATCCTTTTATTCCATGAACAATCATAAAAGCCTTTTAATTCCTAGTGTTTTAGTGGGGATTGTTAAATATTCCAATCCATCTTATTCTCCAGTATAACTTCAATCCGAACTAAGAACCGAACTTCACCAAACAGAAAAGCTACTGCATACACAGTAGCCCTCCGTAACAAATCAATTCAATCACATAAAAGGTAATCAATCTTCTATGCACTTATTATAATAACATATAATCAGGATTATTTCTATTACTATTTATTCCTGCTCCCTCTTCCATCCTTACCAATAATTATTATCTTTACACGCAAACAAATGTTCTGTATAATATTCTCATAATCTTAGTAGGAGGTATCACAACATGGCTGGTTTCGTATCATATACAAGTTTTGATTATAAACCCGTTAATATTGTGCCTGTCATTGCATCCTTTGATTCTGAAGGTCATATTGTACCGCTATATGTACGTATCAATGGCGAATCCTATAAGATTGCTTCTCACTGGGTAAGTTCTACCTTTAGTAATTCTGTAGAGTACAAGTGCAAGGTCATTGATGGTGATTCCTTAAAACCTCTATCTCTGACCTATTATCGTAATGAAGGAGTTTGGACAATACCTAAGTAATGCCCTTCTACTTCTTTATAAACTCATATTCAGCAGCAGTTATATCAGAAACAATTCTCAATTTTTCTCAACTGAATGAATACACAATGATTCAATTCCGTTAAAAAATACTTCTTAAAGGTAGAATAATCTCCATCTTCCACAGATATAATCTCTCTTCCAGTTATGCACTCTTCATCAACTGAATAGGCTATGTATGAATCAAGAAACATTTTTCCTTCCTGTGTATCTACAGTCAAAAAGATACCTAATTCTACATTTTCAATCGGAATGATTATATTGTGTTCCTGCTCATGCTTTTCAATCATATTATTAATCATTATTTCTAAACGCTGAACAATGCTTGTCGGTAACTCCTTCACATGAGACAAATTGATAGTTGTCATTCTTTCCTTAATATCTGTATCTGTCTCCGTTGCAATGTTCTTGAAATTTCCTAATTTGTAATTGTAGCTCATAGTTCTAATCCTCCGTTTTTCTTAGTTGATATCCTATTAATCTAATCGCTCTAGGTTTATTATCTTCCATATGAATCTTTCCCATATCATGTAATTTCAGCAAATGTGCATATACACTTGATGTTGATTTTAAACCAACTCCATCAGCTATCTCTCTAACTGTTGGTGCAAATCCGTTCCTTCTCATAAATTCCACAAGAAAATCATATATCCGTTGTCGTGTTATTGCTCCAATTTGTTCGTTTATCTTAGTCACTTCTTCCCTTCCTTTCCAATGTAGCAAAGATAGTTCTTAGATTGCTTATCGCATCATGTACAAAATAAGCCGACTCATTAATTTCAATCGGTGTTCCGTTCTGACACGCAAGCAACATCCTTTCCTTCATAAGTTGTACACCGTGTACAATTCCCTCTTGATACTTCTTTTCTAAAAGCTGATTCAATTCTTCTTTTCCGATAAGTAACATCTGATTCCTCCATCTGATTTAATATTGTTTTATTTGCTATTTCTTGTATGGTGCTATTCTTCCTGCATTGTCCAAAGAAAAGACAACGCTTACCATCCACCACTTCATAGAATCCATTAATAATCTGTATTCGATAGCCTAACCTATATCCTATCCGCTTGCTCATGTAACCTCCTTTGTATGAGTTTCTTCTATATATAATTCTGCTTCATATTTGCTTACCAGCTTATAGAAGGTTGCTCTTTTTAATCCTAGTTCTTCAAGACACCTTTTAGCAGTTATATTCCCTTTTCGCCATTCGTTGTAATATCGTTCCCATTCTTTAGGATAGGTTGCTTCTGGTCTGCCTGTTGCTCTTCCCGTTTTCAGACTTACTTTTTTACCGTTGACTACTGGCATAACTGCAATCCCTTGTTGTTGCCTACGTTTATTATTCTCTAATTCCTTTTGAGCCACATAGGAAAGAATCTGTAAGACCAAATCTGCAATAAATCTCTTATCAAGACTTCCTTCCGATTCTCTTGTATCGAGTAACGGCATATCCAAAACTTTTATATCTGCGCCTATATCATTGATGATGTAATTCCACTGTTGACGAATCTCCATATAATTCCTTCCTAATCGGTCTAAGCTGCTAATCACTAACAAGTCACCTTTCCTTAATAGTGGTGCTGTTGTTTCCGTTCCGACCAAAGCGTTATATTCTCTTCTATTGAAATTCTTTCCAGTAGACTTATCACATCGGATATTTCTTTCAGGGATTCCAAACTCTTTCATTTGTTCTATCTGTCTAGCAAGATTTTGTTCCACTGTGGACACCCTGCAATATCCCCATACTTCGTGATTATCCATTTTTCATCCCTTTCTGTCTGTAAAGGTCACAACTATTTATAGACATGTCCATAAATCCGCTTTATGCCTTTATAGACATTCATTCCTATAAAACAAGGACTATCCATAAAGTGACACCTTTATAGACAAAAATAGTTGAGTGTTGTTTTTACTGTATGAGTTATATATACTTAATTTGAGGTCGAAGTCTTCGCACTTCACGCAAACTTTTTGAAAAAATTTTAAGGGAGTTGAATTGATATTAATATAGAAATCAAAGAACATAGTAAAATAAAGAATTGTATTCTAAAAGTATATAGTAGATTTGAGGACATATTTTTCCATCTGATACAAAAGATTCCAGACCGATTCATTCCATCTTTCCTTATGGGATTCCTTGAACGATACTTAGATAAGCGTATCAATGAATTACAAAGACAGGTTATAAAATACAGATGGGAAGAAATCGAATTGCAGAAAACTGTTGATAGAATCCATACTCGGCAGCAGAACTAAATTTCACAGAAATACTAACCTTAGCACTTTTGTGAACATAGCAAAAGCACCTTCAGACATGTAATAATGTCCGTTGGTGCTTTTGTAATTGAACATTTGTTTGCATTATGATACAATACATAGGTATTAATCGAATAGAAAGTAGGATGCGATTTTCCGTTTTGATGCCCTCTAGTCTTACGAAAGAGGGTGATGCCCATGAACACAATGGAAGTCTTGACTTTATTGCTAGTAATATTTGCGGCACTATCTTATTTAGATAATCATAAAAAGAAATAGCATCCCCAACCCTCGCAAAGTTTAGGATGCTATTCTTATAATCTCATTTTAAACCGAGGGCAATCGGAAACTTCAATTCCGAATACCTTTCTAAGTAGATTATACACTAGACCGTTTGTTATCGCAAGCGGTCTTTTTAGTTACTGGTCTGCTGATTCATCCTTCTCTTTGTTGATTTCCTTTACTCCTGTTGGAATCCTATCAGCATAATTCTTTTCTTCCATCTTCTCGTTAATTAAGCTAATAACAAACGGATTTACACCTTTAAATCCCATTTCTTTAGCAAAATCCTGAATTACTTCTCTATATCCTTTGGGAACTCTAATCTTAATATCCTCTAATTGCTTTAAGTATTTATCATTTATATCTAATTTTTTTTTAGAAACTGCCAACATTATATCCTCTCTTTCCCTATATAAAATTTACTTTATATAAAGTAAACTATATATAGTATACAATATACATATTGTTTTATCAATTTTTATATTGTATTCTCTCAGCACAAACAAATCTATTCCACAGATTCAATTAACCCACAAGCAATCTGCAATTTAGCTCTATCAAGCACATTCTTTTCCATCATAGACGTAATAACCTGCTTAGCAACAACACACTTTGTATGATTGTTTCCTCTCTTCGTTACCTGATACATGAATATCTGTGTAATCTTTTCCAATAGCTCCTCTGGATAGATACTGTTCTTCATGGAGTTGCAACAGTTGCATGCTGGGAAGAGATTACTAAAATCATTCGTTCCACCCTTGGCTAACGGTATTCGATGCTCTACTTGAAACACATCAAAGTCAACAAATTCTCCACAAAGATAACAATGTCCTTTTGTCTTTTGATATATCCGTTTTCTTTCCATCTGTGAGAACTTTTTCCGCTTAGTAATAGTGGAATTTTCCTTTACAAGTTCCCCATTATCCATAACGATATATACACGGAAATAAGCTGCTTTCTTAGGCGCTTTCTCTCTTGCTTTCCTTGCCTGATTAGGTGTATCGAATCTATGTGCTTCTTCTAATGATTTGACATGGATTACTTTTCTTGAATCAGAGTATGCTATAAACTTTTTAGATTCTTCCTTATATAAAACATACTGAATCATATTTTCCACCACCTATCTAACCAGATTTTCCGTCAATAACGCTTTAATCTTCTGCATTTCCTTGTAAAAGGTTGTTGAACCAATTCCCAAAGAAACATATATTTCCTTATTGCTATATCCTTCCAGCTTTAACTTCATGATGTCCTTCTGAATATCCGTAAAGCTTTCCAACAGTTCCGCAATCTCTATATCTTCCATGATTTCAGATTCTAAAGAGTTTCCACCGATACAGTTATAAAGATTTTCCATATCTGCATATTCCGCATCCAGACTGATTATTATTTCCATCGGCTTCCTCTTCTGCGTTTCCATTGCACGAAGATAATTCGCTATCTCTCTGCGCATGTATTGATAACTGATACACATAAAAGAATATTCTTTCCGCAAATCTTCCCTTCTGTGATATATCTGAACGGCTAAAAGATAGCCCATCACCGCCACGTTATAAAACTCTTCTATGCTATATCCGAACTTATGCAGAAATGAACAGATAACGTTGTGGTTTTCTTCACTGAATAACTTTTCCTGTTCCGTTAATTTTTCCAATTTGTGATTCATCATAACAAACACGCTCCTTTGTAATAGAAGGTTGCCTATGATTGACAACCTTCCGAAAATTTTCCGCTACTGATTCCTAAAGTAATTTTTGTATTAATGCTTGAAGAATCAGCTTTTTCAACTCTGTAATGTATTCCGACAAATCCACTTCAAGATTAAATCCTGACCAGATAACTTCATTTTCTGCGTCCTCAAAGGTGTAAGATAAATCGCAATCAAATACCTTTTTACCCTTCATTTCTCCTACTGTAATGCGTAAATCCTGCGTGATAACTTTGATTCCCTTGTCGCTCCATTTCTTTCCTCTCTCATCTAAAAATTCCTTCTGCCATTCGTCCTTTGCTTTCTGAATATTTTCCGCAATAGTTGCCTTTAATCCGTCTGATACTTCCACAATAGGAATGAAGATGCAGAATGTATCATCTGCTAATGTAATTTCATTAAGATTAATAGTTCCGATTGATGTTGCAATTACGTTTCTTTTCATAGTGATTACCTCTCTTTTCTTTACTGTGATTGATTGAGGGGAACTTGATTTCGTTCCCCTATGTGATTGATTAGATGTTAAATAATGTTTCTCCGAGCTTTTCCCATGCAAGTTTTCTAAACTGCTTTTTCTGTTCCTCTGAAAGTGTTACTTGCAATTCATCCCATATTTCCGCTTTATCCTGATTCTCTCCATCAAAGACAATGAGCATTAATGAAAACTCTGGATTATTCCGATTAAGAGAAAATACAAGCCTTGATTCATAGAAAATATTTTCCGCTGGTGTCTTTGGGTGATTTTTCTTGTAATCCGCATAAAGTTCATCCAGTTTCTTATCCATCTGCTGACTAATTACCTCAACAGGAATGCGCATTTCAAGCTGACCTTCCGCAAGTTCTAACCTCTCTACATTAATAGTTCCTACTTCTGAAATTGTTGTTCTTTCCATACTAACAACCGCCCTTTCTTATATGTATTTGATTGATTTGTTTCTTTGGTATTTCTACCGAAAAGGGTATTGAGGGAGTCGAACCCTCATAAACCGCTTACCCTGGACTTATTTATGTTTCTTGATTAACTGATTATCATCAAACCATTTCGTACCTTGCCCTGTGTAATTGACTTTAGGCTGCATAATGTAGCTTTTGCCTACCTTGATTACTCCGTTTTCTTTCTTAACTGCATGTTGAATAACTTGTCTTCTCTGCATGTTCTGTACCTCCTCATTAAAGTAAATTTTCTAATTCACAAAATATATGTAGTTCCTCAATGCTTAACTCTTTTGTGCCTTGATACCCATAGAAAAGCAGACACTTTTCTATTAACTCATGATTAGCGGTTTTACTCTTTACCGCTAACAGATTGATATAAAAACTCTTATCATGCATCAGATTACCTCCTACGATACTAACCACACATAATATGCTGCTTTCTTTCGTTCTTCTCTTTTCTGTTTCTCACGTTCTGCAATTCTGTCACGCATACGACCATATGCAGTAGTTGAATAATGACTTCTTTTCATGGGCTGATTACCTCCGTTTAGTGATTGATTTGTTTGCTATCCTCTGCATTTCTCATAGCCGACTTGGAACGGTCAAAGGTTGCATTATAGCGGTTGGACTTGGGGAGTTTTTCGCTCCCCTTGTCCGTTTGGCTTTACTGCTTCACATATCCAAATAAAAATCTTGCGCTAGATTTTCCCTCTGTTGTAAACTGTGCATAAAGTTTAGGATGTTTTTCTGCAAATGCTTTAGTATCGAAAAGCATTTTTGCTTTTGTTACCTTATTGCTAAAGCGGAAAATATCAATATCCATTTCATCAACTTTCTTACGTTCCAGTTCCTTTTTAAGTTCTGCTTGAATTGCTTTTTGTTTCAATTCTTTCGCTTTGATTTCCTCTGTAAGTTTTTCATATTCCTTACACTTAGCTATCAGTTCTTTGTTTGTCATATATAAATACCTCCTATTAAATTGTGATGATTGACTTGTTATACAGTTCAGAACAACTACCGTCCTATTAATCTTCCTGACTATTAATACTGTTAATTTCTTTCACAGGTATATTGAATAAGGATTTCAACAAGGCTTTCGACTTTGTCGGTGTTGTTCTGTTGTGACTATATCTTAGCATGTACCCATGTTTGGAGTCTATTCGCAAAATCGCTAAACATGTACCCATGTTATCATTATATTAACAAATCAATAAAGCACTTATTACATAGGAGGTAATCAGTATGATGAGAATTTACTTAACAAACTTAGGAAAATATAACGAAGGTCATTTAATCGGTGAATGGGTAGACTTACCTATATCTAATGAAGAACTTCAAAAGGTACTTGATAGAATCGGAATCAATGAAGAATATGAAGAGTATTTCATAACAGATTCAGAAACTGATTTAGATGGTATTGAAATAGGTGAATATAGCAACCTTGATGATTTGAATGAAATGGCTGAAACACTGGAATCATTAGATGATGACGAGAAAGAAGTTGTTGACGCTATAATGTCAGAAGGCTACAGCTTAGAGGAAGCTTTAAAAAAAAAAGATGATTGCATAGTATATTGCGATTGTTCAGATATGGAAGATGTAGCCAGAGAGTATGCGGAACAAACGGGATTACCTGATAGTATACCTGAGAACTTACAAAGTTACTTCGATTTTGAAGCATATGGCAGAGATATGAGTTATGAAGGTACTTTCGTATTTACTAATAATGGTAACTGTGTACAGATATTGTAATTACATACAGTAAAAAAATAAGGTTGGGAGCGTTAAACTCTCAACCTTTTATTATGCCCTTTGTATATGGTAATTATGGGACTTTTTGCACGTTCTACGGCTTAAATTCGGCTTTTTGACGGTCTGGTGTAATCTTGTTAGGGTATGCATATTTGATTCAAAATAGGTCGTTTTAATGGGCTAAAAGTCACGTATATAGGACGGTTTTTTATGGGTATATGTGTCCGGGTATGTTTACATTTAAAAAGGTGTTGTTGTGCTGCGGAAAGGTGGGAGTACATCAATACACACGATACTCACCAAATCCAATATCGAAGTACCCTAGGGGCTATGTTTACAGTTCTACCCAAACCAAGTACCTACTATATACCCTACCCTTTTGAAAAATGGCAAAAGATAAGGGACTCAGAAAATATTCGAATCCCTAACCTCTATTTCTTCTTAAGAATTACATCACCATCAAACGTTGCAATATTATACACAATAAGAGTATTTCCATTTATCTCAAAACCTTTAGTTCTATCCCCATTTCCTAATAGATATATCTTATTACCGTCTATTTCATACTCACACTCTCTTCTAACTGTTTTCGTACCTTCAAATGTGGGTAGTGACAATGCTACAGTTCCATTCTTATCAAACACTACAGAAAAAGCACTATTACCAGTCTGATATATTTCTCCATAATATTCACCTATATCATCTTGCTTAATACAATTACCCTCTACAATATAAGAATCAATCCTCCATTCTCCTATTATAGCTATTGGATTCTTTACCCAAAATGATATACAAACAGCGATTATAATTATAAGTGCGCATAAAATAATAATCTTCATGTCAATATATTTCTTTTTCCTATAACCGCAATTAGGACAATGTTTTGCAGTATCACTAATTTCATGACTACACTCTGGACACTTTACTAATGCCATAACCTCTCCAACTCTATTCCTTACTACAACCACATACACAAGTTCCCGTATAACTATAATTAACTCTTCCGCACTTTTTACAAGTCCATCCATCTTCTGAAAGGATTTTCTTATTCAACTGTTCATCAGACATCAATCCGACAGCAGAATTACTTTGTGTTCTGTAATATTCCAGCGTTTCTAATTTTTCTAAGATATCCGACAATGCAAAGAATACTATACATGTCATAGCCGTACACAATGCTCCTGCAATCAGCCACGCAATAGTCATAGGAATACTGCGCTGGTAATCAACCCCATAATAAGATATTTCTGCCACTTTAC
Organism: Lachnospiraceae bacterium; assembly: GCA_017436865.1. Classification (GTDB taxonomy): domain Bacteria; phylum Bacillota; class Clostridia; order Lachnospirales; family Lachnospiraceae; genus COE1. The sequence goes on along the minus strand of JAFSCH010000091.1, from coordinate 79,234 downwards.
CATTATCAATAGCCAATACAATTGAACCTATTGCGCCACCAATCAATGATATATACCCCATAGTATTACATATATTCTTCATAGAATCCCTCCCCATTTTACCAATCAAATTTCTGTCCAGATTTCTTTTTCACAAAACTCTCTTTAGCCTGTGCGAGTGCTTCTTCTATAAATCCAAACATCTTTTCAACTTGTTCATCTGAATAATCATACTGATTCTTATTTGCAAGATTCTCAAGCGTTTCAATAGATTTCACTACTTTATTCACTCTGTCCTTAGAAAGCCTTTTGAATTTTTCTGCCTTACTTTCGTTTTCATCATTAATCTCATCTTTCAAATCCATCTCTTCATTCATCACTGGTAAAGCCCCCTTTTCATTATATGTTTTTACTTTTACAGTTTTTAATGAAGGTGTTCCTTGCTTACCCGTTGCTTTAGAATTTTGCGGATTCTGCTTAATAATTATAGTCTTCTCAGAATAAACTTTCGGTGTGCCAGCTCTAGATTCAAAATCAATGCATACACCCTTCCCCTTGCAAGGCTCATCATAAAAACGACATGAAACAAATGCACATTTACCTTTACTATTAAATATGCAATTTGTACTTCCATCCCTACAAGTCCTATGCATTTGTTCCTCATGCCAAGGTGTACCTTGAAGCTGTTCCCTTCCCATAATTTACCCTCATTTTCTGTCTTTTCTTATAATTATATTCGCATTAACGAAGATATTCAAGTAATAGAATATATTTTATGCTTAATCCATACAATAACTATGGAGGGCAGAAAGATGATTGACTATTCACCATTTTGGAATACATTAGAACAATCAGAAGAAAACTGGTATACACTTACCAATAAGCACAATCTGTCTCATAGTACATTACATCGTTTGAAACACAACAAAGATGTATCTACAAAAACACTTAATGATTTATGTCGTATTTTAAATTGTGATGTATGCGATATCGTTCGTTATATTCCATCCGACACAGACCAGCCCTTATAAAGGGGATATGTTTACATCAAAACACCTATTACTACCTTTTTACCCCTATACTCACCAAAAAAATATAAAAAAATAAGGCACATCAAGTATCTCTACCTGACATGCCTTATCACCTTAAATCTTCTTCAGCTTATTAGCATAAATCTCCGCATATGCCTGTGCCGCTGCTGGGCTAGTTTCCATCAATCTTTCAATATGTCTATAAATTTCAGCCTTCTCAGCTTCTTCCTTTTTCTTCTTTTCAATAGCTTCCTGTTCAGCCTTTTTACGTTCAAGCATACTATTGATAGTTGCATCATGCTTTGCTTTGCGCTCCTGCAATTCTCTTTCTTCACGCTCCTGACGCTCTTTCATTCTAAGATTCGCTTGACGTTCCTCTTCTTCTCTCTGCTGTCTTAATCTCAATCCTGCATTACTAGCATTGATAATATCATCATACAACTTGTCATTCGGCTTTGCATTCTTTAGCAAATCACCATATCTTTTTTCTTCCTCAGACTTGCTATATTTCTGTGCTTCTTTACTTAAAATTGGACTGGTGTATTTCTTACCGCCATCAAGATATTTATCTAATAAGTTTCCGTATTTATTTTCATTCATGTTAAAAATCCTCCTCTTAATCCGTAATCTCAATTACCCAATTCATCATAGCTTCATATACCTTATATGGAATTTCATCTTTGTACTGTTCTGCTATATCTTTGATGAAATCCTCTTTATATTCTTTGTATCTTGCAAATGCCAATTCAATAGTATCAAATCGTCCTAATTTAATCGGTTGCCCCATAAAAGACATTTCAGCACGATATTTTCCCTTTTCTTTGTCGAAATGAACACCAATAGGTAAATCTCCTCTATTCTTTTTGCCATTAAGAAATAATGTATTAATTTCATGCGGTACAAATGCCACAGTAGCAGGACTATATTCTTTATTCCCTTTGAAAAGAATATCCTTATCCAAATCCAATTTCATACCAACAATCTTATTTTTGTCATACCATATCTTAAAATTACTATAATTCAGCCATTCCTCACATACCGTACATCCTTTATACTGTGGGTGCTTTTCGTGAAACTTCTCATTATAACAACGATTTATCATATCATGCCATCTTAAATAAGATTCTATCTTTCCATTTTCATATAAAACACCTCGATAACCAATACCACACATGATAGGCTCAAAACTTTCCTTACTCCAAGTATCAGGCATATATCTGATATCGTTCATTACTTTCAAGATAAATTCTTCTGCATCATCTCCCGTCTCATTAAATTGTCTCTTAACAATTCGGTATTGCTCCTGATTCAACGGATAAAGATTCTTATAGTAACAATCCTGCTTATCATATCCTCTATGCCATATATATGTATTATTAGCTTTGTCTGGATTAATAATAAACTCTTCTACTACCGCTTTCGCAGCATATACAACTACGTTCTTATAAATCCATTTACCATCAAGGAAGACATTCTTAGGCAATGTATAACGCAATACTCCATAATTATCATAACTGCCTTGTAGTAGATTATATTTACCGTCTGAGTATCGAATTGCACGTCCATAATTGGATAACCACGCATTTTTATAATCCATTAGCTTTACAAATATTTCATCTACACCAAGCAAATCAATGTCTGCCTTAGTAATATCAAGTATTCGCTCTTTCTTAATCTTCTTATACTGTCGTTGAATAAGTATCTCTAAGTCTTCCGAAAACTTAATCTTATTCTTTTCTTCTAAATAGGAACGTTGATATTTATATTCGCATTCTTTACACTGCCCTAAATAATATGGATTATGGAATTGCCCTCTAACCAATCTGAATTTTTCAATCGGCAATAACCTTCCACATTTCTTACATATCTTTGTCTCACATTCTTTATTCTCATCAAGCATTTTTCCTCCTTTTTATCGACCTAAGATTCAAGAAAATTGCATAGCAAAATAAGCGTGTCCACAAATGGCTACGCTTTATAAATCCACTTACCCTATATCCAATTTTCATATGTCTTTATCACATTTGGAAATCTGTGCAGAATCGCACCATAGAAATAATCAGACCTACTCTTGAATCTTAGTTTGCAGTTGTTTTTACTTGCCCTGCAATGGCAAATATCCTACACTTTGTTTTTCCCCACATGTTGGGGAATAGGCAGTAGTCTCGCCTTTATTATTCAATTATTCTACCTCAAATGTAATCATTCTGTGTAGTTGTGATTTTCTTTGATTCTCTAACGAAATCATATTAAATATTGGAGTTTGTGAATATCCATAATCGCTTACACTAAGACAATTATCTACCGTTTTAAATGGGACATTGCTAAATTTTCTTCTGTTAGGATATAATTTGTCAATAATACCAGCAACTACAGAAGCCAACGCACATACATTTTCTTCCCACTCAAGTCCCATTTTAATTGTAACCACATATTTCTTATCGCCTACTCTAGTAATGCATGAGCCATCATGTTCTGCCACTTCTACGGAAATATAATTTGCTCCTGCACAAGTTGTATCATGGTCGTATATAAATCTATTAAAGAATTCTTCAAGTCTTGTTCCCTCTGCAACTCTTCTCTCTGCTTCCAAATATTTTAAAATATCCATATTATTCATCAACTTATCAATAATATCCTTCTTAATACTTTCAATACTTAATTCTTTTACCATCTTATCCTATTTTCCTTTCTGTTTTTAATGCTTCTTCTGTTCCCTCATAAATGCTTTGGCAAATTTACGGAACTTCTTGTCATCCTTAACTACTCTATCTGCATTACAAGACTTCTTTTTACTGGTGTTCTTTTTCTTCTTTTGCTTTACAGCGTCCTTTTCATAAATTCCTGTGCTACTGTCTACTATACGAATTCCCTTTGCACATTTCTTCTGTAGCTCCTCATCAAAAGCAACATGAAAATCTACAATATAGCCGTTAGCAATATCAGCGTCCTCTACCTCAGACTCTTTAAACCGATAAGTCATGTTATTAGTAAAACTGAATATAAAGCCTGTCTTGTAAATCGGATTGTATCTGTTTACTCTTCCTGTCAATAATATTTACTCCTCTTCTTCGTCTTCATCATTAATGCGGTTTCTCAATTTCTTGCTCCATGTCATCTTAATCTTCTTATGTGGTTCTACATAGATTCTTCCACCATTAGCAAAATCTGTAGAAGTCTTTCCTACAACCATAGTAAGTTCTGCCTTGAATAGTCTATAGAATCTGATAACGTGTCCTTCTTTTAACAAATCCAAGAATGTCTCAATTACCAGATAAAGATACTTCTTACTAGAGCATTTTGTTACACCGCCCTTTTCTGCCATACGATTAATAAATTCTTTTTCATTGATTATCATGTTCTGTGTTCCTCCCTTCGTTATGTACTCTATTTACTTGTAATAATTTCTCCATAAAACAGTTCTTTCAAAGCACACTCATATTATGGGGCTACAACGCACCAGAATGCCCTCAGAGCGTTTTTATGGTTGTCTGTGTGAAATTTCACTGTCCTATATTTTTGAACGCAAAATAAGCGCATATATCTGTAATTTCTACAAACATATACGCTTATGCATACACTCAAATATTTAATAGTTCTTGCTTGATTTTTGACACCAATTTTGACACCAATTTGGCGTTGTACTACACCATTTTGCGATAAGTTACGATACTTCGTTATTTTTACCAAAATGGCTGTGATGCCCTAAAATACAGTATTTTCAAGGACTCTAAGACTCTTGGATTTTGTACAATTCAGAACTCTATAAACTCTTTCTTGTACTGTTCCATATCTCTATGTCCTCCTTATTTTGCCTGCTTTAACGCACCATCAATATCTGCAATCATATCAAGTACTGCCTGTCTAGAAGCATCACCGAAGTTCTCAGCACCAAACTTAGCATACTGTTCATTCTTATATGCTGCAATGATTCCTCTTGAGGAATTAACAATTGCACCAAGGCCATCTTCATTGAAGAAGTGAACTAAGTCCTTACCCTGTCCGCCCTGTGCGCCATAACCTGGTACCAAAATAAAGGATTTTGGCATAATCTTACGAAGAACCTTGCCCATCTCAGGATAAGTAGCACCAACAACGGCACCAACATAGCTATAAGAGTCTCCCATAAGCTGTTCGCCCCACTGAGCTACCTTCTCGCCAACATGCTCATATAATGGTCTTCCATCAATCAAACGATCCTGGAATTCACCACTACTTGGATTCGAAGTCTTAACCAAGATAAATAATCCCTTCTTCTCTTCCTTACATACATCAATAAATGGCTGAACACCGTCTGTTCCAAGATAAGGATTTACTGTAACAAAGTCTTCCTTGAAGCCTTCGCACATCGTATTTCCTACCTTTACCTTACCAAGATGAGCCGTTGCATACGCTGCGGATGTAGAACCGATGTCACCTCTCTTAATATCACCGATAACAACTAAATCCTTTTCCTTACAATACTCAACTGTCTTCTGGAATGCTACAAGTCCCGGAACACCAAACTGCTCATACATAGCAATCTGTGGCTTTACAGCAGGGATTAAATCATATGTCTTATCAATAATCTCTTTATTATATAACCAGATAGCTTCTGCTGCGCCCTCTAAAGTTTCTCCTTTTGCTTCAAAGGCTGCTGCCTTGATATGCTCCGGCACAAAGTTCATCATAGGGTCAAGTCCTACAACAATAGGTGCACCTGTTTTCTTAATCTTCTCAACAAGTTTGTTAATCATAATTCTTGCTCCTTTTATCCAAAGTATTATTAATCGCGAATACTATTCGCATACTTCTTTATATTGGATACATTAACATACTTTTGGCGTGATTGTCCAGCTACAATTACAAGAGTTGGTGCCTGCATAACACCATATTGCATTGCAAGCTCTGCATTTTCCTCCGCATCAATAACCATATAATCCACATCTTTCAAGTATTCCTTCGCTAATTTACAGTTAGGACAAGTCTTGGTGGTAAACAGATAACTGGTATTTTTTCCTTCGGAACGTTCTGTCTGAAGGGAAGCATGTGCTGCTGCTAAATCCATTTCCTGAGTCCCTTCCGCCTGTACCACGCTTGTATCCTTAGTCTCCGGTCTTACATTCTCACCAATCTTATACTCTGTCCTATTATTATATTCCTGAAGTTTTCCATCATTCCAATTCTGAACCGGACGATAGTAACCAGTAATACGACTATATATTTCTGTTGTCTTACCGCATTTCGGACATACCTTATGTTCTCCTGCAAGATAGCCATGCTCCTTACAGATAGAATAGGTAGGTGACAACGTATAATATGGAAGCTTATAATTCTCGGCAATCGTTCTGACAAGGCTCGCCGCTGCCTTCCAATCCGGAAGCTTCTCTCCTAAAAACGCATGAAAAACCGTACCCGATGTATACAATGTCTGTAATTCATCCTGAATATCCAGCGCATCAAAAATATCTGTTGTATAATCAACCGGCAAATGAGACGAATTCGTATAATACGGTGTGTCTCCCTCATACCCTGCTGTCAGAATCTCCGGCCACTTTGCTCTATCATGCTTCGCCAATCTGTAAGTTGTACTCTCTGCCGGAGTTGCCTCGAGATTATATAAATCTCCGTACTTCTCCTGATAGTCAGACAAACGTCCACGCATGTGATTCAATACATCCTTCGTAAACTTCTGTACCTTTTCGCTTGTCATATCTTCACGAAGCCACTTTGCATTCAAACCTACTTCGTTCATACCAATCAATCCAATGGTCGAAAAATGATTGTCAAAAGTTCCAAGATAACGCTTCGTATAAGGGTATAATCCCTCATTCAACAGCTTAGAAATCACTTTTCTCTTAATCTTAAGAGAACGTGCGGCAATATCCATCATTCTGTCAAGACGCTTATAAAAATCTTCCTCATTCTCTGCAAGGTAACCAATTCTTGGCATATTGATGGTAACAACGCCAACACTACCTGTACTCTCACCCGAACCAAAGAATCCACCTGTTTTCTTACGAAGCTCTCTCAAATCAAGGCGCAAACGACAACACATACTTCTAACATCCGAAGGCTCCATATCCGAATTAATATAATTAGAAAAATATGGAGTACCGTACTTTGCTGTCATTTCAAATAACAAACGATTATTTTCTGTATCCGACCAATCAAACTCTCTCGTTATCGAATAGGTTGGAATCGGATACTGGAATCCTCTTCCATTGGCATCACCTTCAATCATCGTCTCAATGAATGCCTTATTCACCATATCCATTTCCTTCTTGCAATCCTTGTAGCAGAAATCCATCTCCTTACCACCTACAATTGCAGGAAGCTCTGCCAGGTCGTTAGGAACCGTCCAGTCAAGTGTAATATTGCTAAATGGCGCCTGTGTTCCCCAACGGCTTGGTGTATTTACACCATAGATAAATGCTTCTATGCATTTCTTAACTTCATCATACGAAAGATTGTCCACCTTAACAAACGGTGCTAAATATGTATCAAAAGAGGAAAACGCCTGAGCTCCTGCCCATTCATTCTGCATAATACCAAGGAAATTAACCATCTGGTTACACAATACAGACAAATGTCTTGCAGGTGCCGAGGTAATCTTTCCGGTAATACCACCTAAGCCTTCTTTTATTAACTGCTTCAAAGACCAGCCTGCACAATAACCTGTCAGCATTGATAAATCATGAATATGAATATCTGCATTTCTATGTGCCTCTGCAATCTCTTCATCGTATATCTCAGAAAGCCAGTAATTAGCTGTTACTGCCCCAGAATTCGAGAGAATCAGTCCACCAACAGAATATGTCACTGTGGAATTCTCCTTCACTCTCCAGTCTTCAACCTTTACATAGCTGTTTACTACATCTTTATAATCAAGGATGGTCGATTTCATGTTTCGCATCTTTTCACGCTGTTTACGATACAAAATAAATGCCTTGGCAGCTTCGGCATATCCAGCCTGCTCCAAGACCTTCTCTACACTGTCCTGAATCTCTTCTACCTGAATCAACCCCTCTTTTACTTTCCCCTGCATATCAGCTGTCACTCTTAAAGCCAGTAAGTCAATAATATCCTGATTGTACTGAACCTGCGTTGCATCAAACGCTTTTACAATAGCTCCACTAATCTTATCCAGACGAAACTCAGCCTGTGATCCATCTCTTTTTACAATACAAAACATTTAAGAACTCCTTCCCGTAAGCCTCTTTATGGCATTCCCCATTTTTCATATTTTACTCCGAGCATTATCCCCCAATAATGGTATCTGTCCTAAAAACATCGTAACTATTTAGTTCCTTCATAGTTACATAACATCTTATAAAACAGTCTAGCAGATGACATTTCATAAGTCAATCGAACATACCAAATATCATCTGCTATTATTTTTCACATACTATATATTGTGTTTTGCATTTGTCAAGTACATTATGTCTACTCTCTATAATAAAACACTTTTTATCTAGTCTGCAGAAACTCATATTCCTGCTTTGCTTTTGCATCATCCGGATATGCCGCCAAATATTCCTGCATTAAAGACTTTGCTTCTGCAAAATGTCCAAGAAATTCCTTTGCCACAATTTGGTTGTATTTAAGACTCTGAATATTCGCTGTATTTCCCAAATCAATTCCTGCCTGAAAAGCATCCAATGCCTCCTGATATTTCTTCTGATTCATCAGGCAAACTCCCAAACTGTTATAAATTGCCGCATCCGGCGCATTGGAATCTAGATAAGTCTGGTATACTACCATCGCATAATTCATATCACCAAGCTTCTCATACGTTCTTCCCAGAATCAAAGACACCTCCGGATTTCCTTGATTCAAAGCTCCATCCAGATAGGTTCTTGCATTTGCATAATCCTCTAAGTAGAAATAAATCGTACCCTTCTGAGCATCCTTTAACTGCTTATCCTTCTTGGTCAGAAACTCCTGTAGATAAACCTTTCCTTCCTCGCTAAATCCTGCTGCCTGCATCTCTAAAAATGCATCCGTTACCAATTCTAGATTATCCGGCTCCAAAGAAAATGCTTTCTCAAAATCCTTCACTGCCGCCTCATAATAGCCTTCCTTTAGCAACGTACAAGCTCTTAAATAATAGGCATCCGTTTCCTTATTTCGTAAAGCAAGAATTGCTGTATAAATCTTCTCTGCCTCTTCGTATTTTCCCTGCTTGTAATATGCCGTTGCCAGATAATAATTGGTATCAAATTCCAAATTAGTTACATTACCATCTGCATAAGAAATAGACTGCAACAAACAATTGGCAGCCTCCTCATAATTGCCAAGTCCCATATTAGCAAGTCCTTCCCCACGGTAAATCAACTGCTCGTCCTCTTTATATACCAGAGCCGCTTCAAAACTCTCCATAGCACCGCTATAATCCATCTGTTCAAGCAACTCCATTCCTTTGTTTATATTTGTATTCATTGGCTTTGCACTACAACCTGTGAAAAAACACACTACAAATCCCAAACCAATTAATGTCATTTTATTCATGCCTGTATCTCTCAATCCTTTTTACATCCCAATTAATACCTGTTTACCTCGAAACGCAAAACGCAATATTTACATAAGTATACCACAAAAAAAAGAGATTGCCCAGCGGCAATCTCTCACAAAACAGAGAAACCATTTCTGATTTCTCTGTCATAACTTTTATTTGATTACTTACTAGCAGACATCGCTGCAATAAATTTTGATGCAATCAATTTCTGTCCCTCTGCATTTGGATGAGGATCAAAATTATAATTCAGCACATCTCCCTGAATATATTTTGGATTATTAATCGTGTTGTATAAATCTACTACAACATTGCCATTTGCATTATTTTTAATAATTCTATTCAATTTAATGGCATAGTCTCTTCCAAGTTTTTCCATTGCCACAAATTCATAATCTCCAAGGCACATAGATGGTGCATCTACATATGGGTTATAAATATTTCCAATATAAACTTTTGCGTTTGGTGCAAGCTTTTTGATTTCCGCTAATATTTTCACAAAATTCTGCTCATACGCAACCACTGCATTCGGTAGTGTAGAGCCGGCTTCAATCTCATACTTTACCCTTGACACGATACTGTATGCTTGCAAATATAACAATATAGCCGAAAAACCAGATGCATTCTGTAGCTTAATAAACCAATTAATTGCAACCATATCAAGCTCTGATTCTGTACATCCTAATACGTTTGCTCCGATTTCCCTTGCCGTAATAAGCACATCATTCGAACCAATATCCAATGTAATAACATCCGCATCTTTAACCTTTGCCCTATAACTGCTGTACTTACTGTTTGCCGGATTCGTCAAAGCATCTAACAAATCCTTACTCTTCCATGCATTTACAGACAAATTACTGGTTACACATTTTCCATAGCGTTTTTTCAGATAACTTGAAACCTCATTTACATAGGAATTATCTGCTCTTGTAATACTATCACCCAATGCCACATAGTGGACTTCACTCTCAGTCTCGTTAACCGAGCTTGGTACAGCCTCGGCCGCCCTAGCTTCCAATGGAGCACTATTCCCTGCAAAACACATAAATGTCATGATACCAATTAGTAATCTACTTACCCAGACTTTTAAATTCTTCATGTATAATCCTCCATATCACTATATTTCGGTTCCCGGGACCTTACTAATATAATATCACTTTTTTAATTATCTGACAACTTGTCTTATTGCATGCGCAATTTATGTTTAAAATCTGGATAATATTGTTAAATCGTAATTATTTAATACCTTCATAATTACGTTTAATCTATTTCATAACCGTAAGTCCCGGCAATTCTATACATCCCCAAGACTTTGGTTTCCATACAATTTCTCTCTCCGCAATCATTCTCTTTTCAAAGCTTAGTCCGTTAATACAATCCAGATCCACGCTTTCTCCACCCTGATCTCTAACAAACAACGTATAAATCGTAGAATATTTTCCTTCTCGTACAGAAGATATATCCATTTCTACCTCAATGTCACCACGATCACCCGCTTCTCCATTCTCAATATCATAAAGGAAAGAAGCACCAACGCCATTTCCTGTTGCATCAAAAATCTCTACACGCAGACATAGCTTCACAACCGGCGTATGATATAGCCATGAAAAATGGAATCGTAACTTTTCATCATCCCAAAAAACTGCCTCTTCCTTTCCTACATAACATGCGCTTTGCAGTCTGATATCAGAACGCTGCAACCACGGAAATCTTCTACATTCCGAATAATCAGCATATACCGTACTATCTGTCTTCTCTCCGAAATACACACGGATTGCTTCCTGTGTATCTCCATCAAAAATCACACGTCCTTTATCCAGCACAATACATCTCTTACATAATTGACTAATCGTTGTCATATTGTGACTTACACATAACACCGTACGTCCTTCTGTTTTCGACAGCTCGCTAATCTTCTCCAGACACTTATTCTGGAACTTCATATCACCAACTGCCAAAACCTCATCCAGTATCATAATATCAGAGTCCAGATACGCAGCAACCGCAAAAGCAAGCTTTACATACATACCCGAAGAATATCTTTTTACCGGTGTATCAATAAACTCTCTACACTCTGAGAATTCTATAATATCCTCCAACTTAGAATCAATCTCTTTTCTTGTCATTCCAAGAATCGTTCCGTTGATATAAATATTTTCTCTACCCGATAACTCCTGATGAAAACCCGTTCCAACCTCGAGCATACTCGACATCGTTCCATCTAGATATACCTTTCCTTCTGTCGGAACCGTAACTCTGGATAATATTTTTAGAAGTGTTGATTTCCCAGCGCCATTCGCACCAATTAGTCCAACCGTTTCTCCACGTTCCACTTCAAAGCTTACACCGTTTAATGCCTTTATCTGCTTTCTGGTTTCTATCGCTTTCTTCCTTTTCTGACCATGCTTGCTTCTCCATTCTTCCAGAAATGAATGACTATCAAGCGAACCAAGCCAGTACTCTTTATATACATCCTCTACTTTGATTATTACATCTTTTTCCTGCATACTCTCTCTATCCAATTCATTTTCTTATTTTATAAAGAACTATTCAACACCTTCATAGTTATTTTATAGAATCAATTGCAATCTTCGTGTTGATATCTTTCACATTTTTAACGTCCACATTCATACCCAAATCATTCATTTCCCGAATAAGCATTAAAATCATCTGTTCTTGTTTCTTACCATACCTCACACACAGATTAATCTCATCACCCAGCTTGAACATCTCACAAACAATTCCGATATTACTATTCGGTGGACATACATTTAACTCTGCAACATAACGCCTATATACCTCTTCCTCACTACAAAACTGTATATAGCTCATGCCAAAGCTTCCACGTATGTTTCTGGTTCTTCTTGTAATCCCACGAACAATTCCACACTTACGTGAGATCGAAAGCTTCTCATTCTGCATAATATCTATAAACTTTGCATCCTCACTCATGATGTGCAAAGAATTTTCCAGTCCATAGTGCAGCTTTAAGGAATTCGTATACGCTCTACATTGCTCCTCCAAGGACATTCCGTCCCCTCTTTTGACATGTCTCACATTCGTATAAGAAAGACAATTATACATAGAATACCGTAAACCAATTCTCTTTCTCATATTAATCGGCATATAGGCACCGATACTTTCCTCACTTTGACACTGTTGTTCTATCACATTTCCAAGCAAGACATTTACAAGAACATAAGGACTAACCCAGCCAATCTGAGGTTTCTGGCGAAACGCTTCATAATTCCATTTCATGCTTATGAAGTTCTCCTCGTCTCCCTCCTCATATAACTGCAAAAACTCCGGAATTTCTCCCTGTTCTCTCTTTTCTTCTCTATGAGCTACCTTATCTACTGTATATGGGTCTGTCTCTTGGTGTTCACCGCCATACTGCTTTATTCTCTTTTTAATCAGTTCATCCCAGTCTTCCTTATCCGCATATATCTTGCTGAAATAAAGCAAAATCACTGTCTTGCTAAATGCAATTACACCCTCACCGTCGGAAAGCAAATGAAATACATCCACATATACCATCTCACCGGCTACACGAAATGCAAACAGATAATCCTGTGTATCTCTAATCAGTGAAAAATCATCCTCTACTCCTTCGTATACTTTTGCTCTCTTATCGTTATATTCATAATGCACATTGTTATTTTCAATCACTAACCTGACCTTAAAATGCTTATGAATCTCTAACGCTTCGTTTACAGCCGCTTCTAATATACGACAATCAATCGCTTCCTTTAACTTTACATGGCAGGATATAATTCCTGGTTTGTTTTCATCCCAATTGTAAAAAAAGGGAAGACCACTATAAACCTTTTCTAACATTCCTTCTTTGCCTCATAGATATAGTCAATAATATCTCCCACTGCCACCATTCCACGAATATCATTCTCCGGAATCTGAATTTGGAATTGTTCTTCCAAATCTGCAATCATCGTCATAATCTCAAGAGATGAGATATCCAATTCATCCATCAATGCCTTTGATTCATCAATGTCATCTACCTCTCTCTCTAATAACTCACTCATCATTTCATATAATGTACGTTTGATTTCTTCTCTTTCCATCTTCTCTACCTCTCATTCGCTTCTCACTATTTTACCTGCTGCCGTCTTGGGGAGTGGCTCTGTACTAAATTCCACCCTCGTGATTCTTTTATAAAAAGTAAGCTTTTTATTCATTTCTTCTATGTACGCTTCAATCGCAGCATAATCCTGCTCTTTCGCATATATCTTTGCTGCTATTCTATCATTTACAGCCTTTACCAAAACTTCCGCAACCAACGGACTTCGTTGCAATAATTCCTCCAACTCTTCCGGACTGACATTTTCGCCACTCGATAAAATAATCAAATTCTTCTTTCTTCCTGTCAGATACAAATAACCATCTTCATCTAGGTATCCTAAATCCCCCGTATGAAACCAGCCATCACGCATCACTGCTTGCGTCTCCTCGTCATTCTTGTAATATCCCATCATGACATGATCGCCTTTTATGCAAATCTCTCCGTTCTCAATTCGCAACTCACTTCCTGCACCGGGCAAACCAACGGAATGAATCTTAGCAGAATCTATCGACGTATTAGCTGTTCCACCACCACACATCTCTGTCATCCCGTATGCCTGATAAATAGAAATACCATTCTCTCGGAATTCCTGTAACATCTGGGCATCAATAGCAGCGGCGCCACACGCAATATTCTTTATACCACCAAGCTTTTCAGACTTTCCACGCTTAATATCCTTACTCCACATTTTCAGAATCGCCGGTACTACCGATGCCGAATCACTTTTCATCTGCCTTAAATCACGATACATATACTTTGGTGATTCACAAATATTCAATGTACTGCCATTGGTATTCCACGTCAGAGCACAACCAATTCCCGACATGTGATACAGCGGAACCACCAAAAATACCTTAGCTTTATCTCTCGTAATATTTCCTTCCGCAGAATAAATCGTTTCCAGAAAATGCTTCAGAGGTGCAAACAGATTCTTCTGTGACATCATAACACCTTTACTTCTACCAGTAGTTCCTGATGTAAACATAATCATGGAAAGCTTCTCAACATCTGCACCTTCTGCCAATTCCGCATACTCATTACAACTCTTATAATCATCCATTTTTTTCAACATCGAAGAATAATTACCACCAAAATCTGCCTCCAGCTTCTCATATTCACCATCACTGAAAATACTTGAAATATCTGCAAAATCAATCTGATAATTAATATTATCCAAGCTCTCCTCGATATTAAGCGGAACCGCGACTCCTCCTGCCGCCATAACACCATACAAACAAACCAAAAAATGATAACTGTTTCTGCCTAAAATCCCAAAATGCTTTCCTTCCACGTTTTCTTCGTTCTTCTGTAAATAACATACAAACCTTTTGATATCATTTACAAATTCCATATAACAAATCTGATGTACTTCTGCATCCCTATAGTATTGAAAAGCAATATCATCTTTGTAATTCTCTTCTATAAATCGTAACCATTGATATACCGATGCTACCATACCTTTTATCCCTTACGCAAAGCTTTACGCTTATGCAATTTTCGTACAATCTTCTTAAAAACATAGGCTCCTACTACTATAAATGTGCATCTCATAACAAAATGCAACACACAGCCCAGTACCGGCTCATCCTTCATATACTCCGTAAACTTCCACCATGGAATGCCATGCATCTCTACCGTATGCATCGTAAATATATAGAGCGAATTACTGCCGATTTTCTTGATCCATTCCCAGATTCGTCCCTTAAATGTATTCAATTTCAACGATAAATACAACAATAAAAATCCAATATAACCATCTAACGCGATACTAATGATTCCCGCAATCCAGACACCATTTGCCATATTGTTCATTTCTCCTGCCAAACCGGCAAGACCTAACGATAATGCACAAACAAACACAGCAAAAGCAATCTGAGCCTTGCTAAGAGACTTCGCAAATACCTTCTTTTTCTTTAACATATAGCCATAATGTAAAAATAAAACAGCAATAAGTCCTTGTGAAATACAAAACGGAATTACACGCTCCATGCCAATCAACCAGCCAATGACCGCACATCCCCACACGACAACCGGAATATAACGCTCCTTTACCAGATTCATCAACGTGTTCAGCAAAATCCACCCTATCAGTAA
Organism: Lachnospiraceae bacterium; assembly: GCA_017436865.1. Taxonomy (GTDB): domain Bacteria; phylum Bacillota; class Clostridia; order Lachnospirales; family Lachnospiraceae; genus COE1. Next base: position 63,558 of record JAFSCH010000091.1, on the reverse strand, counting down.
CGCAATCATATACCACATGGCTCCACAGGAATAAAACTGTGTACCAAACATCACCTTATTAGAAGGCAACGCAAATAAAAAGCCACCAAAAACCGACCAAGTCTGTTCTATTGCACTTTTCATAGAATGTGACAACAGATAACGTGTAAAAATATGTAATGCTGCAGTACCGATTGTAATATACATATACGGTTTCAACATTAATATCGTCTGCTTCTTAATACAGGAACGTATCGATGTTCTTCGAAAGCCATATCCACTAATCAGGAAAAAAGCCTGTAACACTCCAGCTCCTACCAAAATGTAGACTACTCCAAAAGCCATCATTCCTACATGCATCTGTGTACCTGCAAACGTATAATTATTAACGGTATGTCCCAGTATAATCAAAAGCATTCCTACACCTTTTAATAAATCAAACATACCTATATAATTTACAGATTTATTGTTATTCTTTTCCATTCTATTTGTACCCTCTACTCTGTAAACAATCTCTCAATCGCTTTTAATCTTTCTTCACCATAGTATTCAGGCGACTCAATCTCCACCTTACCGGTATAACGTTCTGACATCGCCTTATCTTTTATCGCATCTCTCATCGCATAATAGATTCCCTTATAGGAATTCTCCATGACAATTCCATTCTCGTTACTTCCTAGAAGCTCCATAACACCAGAACATTCCGTCAGCATTAAAGCCTTCCCTATAATAGCCGCTTCCTGACTAACATAAGAATATCCCTCATAACGAGATGTCGACAAGAACCAGTCTCCCTGCTTCACATACTTGTGCGGATTATCTCTGTGGCCAAGTAAATACACATTGTCCAAATGGTATCTTGCGATTCTGTCCTCTAAATCGTGTAATACCTCATACTTATTCCAGCTCTCGCCACCACCAACAATCCATACATCATACTGATAGCCCTCTGCGTTTAACAGATTACATACCTCTAATAAGACATCATAGCCCTTCTGAATATTCAAACGACCTACCGTAACAAATAAAGGTCTCTCACTTCTCTGAATATCCTCCACGCTCTCTAATGATTTTTTAATAATCTCTTCTTTATCCAATGGATTGTACTGCATTACCAAATTGCCAGGATCTCCGATTACCTTCTTGATACTGTCCACAATCACCTGTGATACACATACTACATGATGATACATCTGCATGCACTTCACTTCGTTTTCCTGTGTCTGGAAAGCACACCATGTGTAGTATGACTTAGAATAATCCGTATGTACCCATGCGATACGTTTTGGAATACTCTTGCCAAACTTGATACCATTGCTCATTGTCCAGCCTTCCTTCATACAAAGAAGGACATCAAATTTCATGGATTCAATTTTCTCTATAAAACGCTTATCCTCCTTCTTCTTACGTTGATAAATCAATTTTCTCTCAATACGGTTTCTTCCCTTCGGATATTCCTTCTGATGCCACAGATATCCTACATTATCCGGATATATCTGCTCAAATGCCTCATCTCTCTTATCTGTCAATATCGTTATCTCATGCTCATCATGAAAACGCATAACAATATCATACATTAGCTTCTCTACTCCGCCACCCTGTAACAAATCATTTATCACTAAAATTTTCATAATCTCCCGTTACTCTCCTCAAAAACTCCTCTACTAATTCTCGCCCTTATCGAAATACATAGCCGTTTCATAAATCCTCTCTGCATCATGGCCAAAAGTACTCTCAATAACCTCTTTATTCCATATAATCTCCTGCCATTGCTCCTTCTGCATCGATAGACTCTCAAAAGAATACATATACGCTCTCAACTCTGCCATATCCATCTCAGCCAAAGCAGTCGGAATAAAATATCTTAACATCGCTGCATAGCACAGATAGCCATCCTCCATAGTCAGCCTTGATAAAATAGACCGAAATACACCTTCAAAAATGCCCTGCACCAACTTCTTCGCACTCGTTGTCTGTGTAATCGATGCCTCTCGCATCGTATAATTATAAAGAATATCCGGTAATTTCATGATACTGTTTACATGTCTCATATACTCGTATGTAAATGGCAAATCCTCTGCGTAGCGCACCTGCTCATCAAAAGAAAGTTCAAACTGATCCAAAATATCTTTCCGATAAACATAAATCCATGCTTCCCATCCAAGACTATATCGTAAAAAGGTATTCCATAGAAAATCCTTTCTGTTTTGCTCTGTTAAAATATGAGCACCAACCGCTTCAAAAAATCGCATATCATATAATGCCACACCCGCTTCCGTCACACGCCTTGCAGCAAAAGAGCAAGCTTCATATCCCTGCTCTTCCATACAATAATATGCCTTTGTCAACAATTCCTTTTCAATATAATCATCCGAATCCACAAAAACAATATACTTCCCTTGAGCTACCTTCATTCCGGCATTTCTTGCACTAGCAAGCCCGCCGTTTGCCTTATGAACCACCCTACATTGCGGAAAACGCTCTGCATATTCATCACAGATTCTTCCCGAAGAGTCTGTCGAACCATCATCTACCATAATAAGCTCATACTTCTTGCATCCCTGCTTCAAAATGGAATCCAGACATCTAGGCAAGAAATCCTCCACGTTATATACAGGCACAATGACACTGAATACTACCTTCATAAGTCCCCCCTAAATCGTATCAATAAAGTTCTTCTCCACCTTATTAAATAAAACCAAACCAATAAATGCTACCACGAAAGTAAAGGCTACACTCCATAGTAACGCAGGTATCGAAAAGATCCCTGTCCCAAAGAACGCATATCTTGTTGCCTCTGTCACTGGAGCCACCGGATTCAATAACGCCAGTGTTCTCCAACCACCTGTCAAATTCGATAAAGGATAAATAACAGGTGTAATATACATAAACAGATTCATGGCAAAACCAAGAACTACGTTCAAATCACGATACTTAACCGTCAGTGAGGAAGCAATCAAGCCGATACCGAGTCCCATAACCCCCAGCATAACAAGTAAAAACGGAGTCATCACTACCCACGCATTTGGCTCTATCACAAATCCTCTACAACGATATACCACCAGGAAAATAATAAATAAAACATACTGAATCGTAAGATTAATAATCTTCGTCATCGTATTAGCAATCGGTATTACCAATCTTGGAAAATACACCTTTCCCATGATATATGCATTTCCTTCAAACGTATTTCTATTATCTAATACACAATTTGAAAAAAATGACCATGCCAAATTACCAAGCATATAAAACAAGAAATCAGGCACACCATCTGTCGATACACCCACAACGGTTCCAAACACAACCGAGAACAATCCACTCGTCAGCAACGGTGATAAAATCATATACAACGGACCAAAAATCGTCTGCTTATATCTAGTTATGTAATTTTTTCTAATGAACATCAAACACAAGTCACGATAACTCCATAACTCTCTTAGCTTAAAATCAAATAGACTCGTGTTCGGTTCAATAATCGTTTTCCACTTTTTCATACTCTCTCCAACAACCCTTTTTATTTATATATTTTCTTTAAATAAATTTCCGGTGAAATGACAAAAACAAGATATTTTACAATCTGCCGTTTCCACCATATATTTCCATATCGAAACATCGCACAACACATACGTCTCGAAAAATAACCATGTAGCTTATACCATGGCACCTTATAAATCGTCCGCATAAAGTAATACCATACCTCAATATCCCAAAAATATGCCATTTTCAGCTTACGAGTCAACTCTATATTTCCAACATCTTGCGATAACCTTATACGCTCTTCAAACGCATCCAACACCTCCAAATGTCGAAATGCAAGCTTCTCATCCTGCATAATACTGCCTTCACGCTGTCTATATGCATAAATATCATCCGTTATCCACGCAACCCTATCACAAGCTAGAAGAAGAGGCATAATCAAAAATTCATCTTCATGAAGAACCCCTTCCTTATAAAGAAAACGCTTCATAATATCTGTTCTTACAAGCTTATTCCATGCCACCACAACAGCAGTTGCATAGTGATAACCACCTACATAAGTCAACGCATGCAAACTCTCATCACGGGTAATCACTCCCTGCTGATACAGCGCCTTTCCTTTGTCTCTCTGTAGGTCTCTTCCCTTATCATCCACCTCATGATAATCTGCAATTACCATATCTGCATCATACTCACATGCTGCATCATACAGCTTCTGCACATAATCCTTCTCTATATAATCATCCGAATCTACAAAACAGATATATTCTCCCTTCGCCCTTGCAATTCCTGCATTTCGTGCAGAAGAAAGTCCACCATTTTCCTTATGAATCAGATGCCAATTATCATATTTATCTACAAATGCCTGCGCAATCTTGGCAGAACCATCCGTTGAACCATCGTTTATAATAAGTACTTCATAATCCAAAAAGCTTTGCCCCTCTATGGATTCAAGACACTCTCTTAAAAAAACTTCTACATTGTAAACTGGAACAATCATAGAAACACATAATTGACTACTCATTGCTCTCCCTCAAAACTTCATATAAAAGTGTTTGCTCGGCAGCAAACACTCAAAGAATTTACTTCGTAAATTCTTTATTAACTACCACTACGTTACAGCAATTTCATATTACATAGAAAAAGGGTATCCGTTTATAGAATACCCCCTTAAAATCCTTAAACAGCTCCACGACTAAATAAAACCGAATATACTGTCATAAATAAAATCTTAATATCAAGTCCTATTGACCAGTTGTCAATGTACTCTAAATCCAGCTTTACTACTTCATCAAAATCTGTGATATTACTTCTTCCAGTAGCCTGCCACATACCTGTAAGACCAGGTGTCATACTAAGACGTCTCTTATAGTAAAGACTATACTGATTGAATTCATCTACTGTTGGTGGTCTCGTTCCTACTAAACTCATCTGTCCTACTAAAATATTATAGAACTGAGGTAACTCATCGATACTTGTCTTACGAATAAACTTACCAACCTTCGTAATTCTAGGGTCATCATCCATCTTAAACATCAGACCGCTCATCTGATTCTTCTCCATCAGTTCCTTTTTACGCTCTTCTGCATCCATATACATAGAACGGAACTTATAAATCTTGAATCTACGACCATTTCTACCTACTCTCTCCTGTGAGAAGAAAACAGGTCCCGGTGCCTCAATCTTAATCGCCAATGCCACAAATGGAGTTACCACTGCTGTAATCAATAAACCTACCAACGCACCACAAATGTCCATAGCACGCTTTACTAAGTGACTTCTAAAATCAATCACTGTCTTGTGATAAGAAACAACCGGCTTATTTCCAAATGTATCGATTACTCTAGCAGAACCATCAATCTGGAATGTATGAATGATACAATGACAGGTTACACCCATCTGCTGTAAATCTGCTACCAATTTCTTCCGCTCACTCATTGGATAATCCGGTAAATCTATCAATACCTCATCCAATGCCATCTTACCAGCAACCTCATATAAGGTGTCCGCATTGGCAACTACCGTAATGCCATTCATATCATATTCAATCTCTTTGGAATCCATAACACAGGCAGCTACCAGTTCCGCATCCCATGGAAGATTCAACTTTAACTGTTCCATTAAAGTAGTACCTCTATCCATCGTTGTCACAACCAATACCTTATTCCCTGCACCATTTGTCTTATAATGCTTAATAATGGCTTTCTTATATGTACAGTGTACGATAAATGTCAGCACTACATTAATCACTGCGAATATTGCTAATAACACACGTGATAATGCATAGGTAGACTGCATAAAGAACATCAATACTAATGTAATGATAAGTACTATAAAAGTACATTTTGCAACTGAGGTAAATTCAACAAACTGATCACGCTTGAAGAAATTTCTGTTTCCATCCATAAGCACATTGTAGACTGTGGTACACAGCAATAATAACAAACATGCTGTAATCGCACTGTTCTTATCCAATGGACCGTTGGCATCATACATATGTCTCAGTATTGCAGCCACACCAAATGAAATCATCGTGCATAGCAAGTCAATCAATGTCAGACCATAAACTTCTAATACTCTGCTCTTCTTTCCTGTTTCTTTCATATTCAACTCCCTCTCAACAAAAAAGCATTTAATACTTTAGTCAAAACCCAAACGGAATTATAATGGATTTAGTTGGTAAAATCAAGTGGGATAATGACTAAGGTTTCGTCGGTTTTTGCAAGAATCTTATCTAGTTTTCCCTTTCATTTCCTACCGTTTTCTAATTTCATTTTCTATCATATTCATTTCTGTGGTCTTATACCATTTATTCATATATTTATATTGTAGCCCTTTGAAAAGAAAATAACTAAAAGTTTTATTATGTTTATTCTTCCTACATCCTTCTTCTAATACTTTCCACACTTTATTATGTGTTTCTCTATACTTCCCACATAAATACTCTAATACATTCTCCGATTTTAAATACTCTTGAAACTTCTTATATTTTGCTCGCAGACTATCATTTCTAAAATATCTAGTTAATACAATAAGATGCTCAAATAACTCCGCATGTTTCCATTCAAGTTCAAAATAATCATGTATTCCCCAAACCCTACAGTAATCTTGCATATATTGATATCTCAATGTTTCTATTTCATCAATTTCTTTTATGCTCTTTTTGGAAATTCCAGATGTAATTCCAGTATCACGAGTACAATACTTATATACTCCATTCGAAACATTAAGAATATACATTTTACGACTCTTGGAGTAATATTCTATATTGAAAAACACATCTTCACACCAAATTACCGATTCATTAAATCTCAACTGGTGCTTTTCAATAATCTCTCTTCTATACAATTTATTCCACGGAACACCAAAATAGAATGTTTTCATGTGTTTTACAAATAGTTCAGCAAATACTTTTGACTCCAACAGTCCCTCTTCTATTTCTATACCGGTAAAATATTCTTCTTGCTTATCTATCGTATAGTTACCTATTACTATATCCGCTTCTGCATTTCTCTCTATTGCATCAACCATATTTTGTATAGAATCTAATGGCAACCTATCATCAGCATCAATAAAACGAATATATTCCCCTTGGGCTACATCTAACCCAAGGTTTCTTGCTCTAGACGGACCACCATTTTCCGTTAATATATATTGAATTCGATTATCTTTTCTTGCAAATTCCTGAATAATCTCTGCGCTTCTATCCTTGGAACCATCATTAATAATAATTATTTCAATATTCTGATATGTTTGCGATATTAAATCACTCAATATATCTTCTAAATAATGCTCCGCATTATATACTGGTATAATGATGCTAACTATTTTTTCTGAGACTTTCATAAAATCAATCTACTTTCTTCTTATACCACTTTCCTACAACAAATGGAAAATATTTATTTATAATCCATGTAGGTAATAATAATATAATTAATACTATTATCACTATAGCTATACCTACAATAATACCTCCTACCGTATTAGTACATGCACCTTGATATATTCCTATTTTACGTAACACTGTTTCTATAATACTTTCTACTTTGCCATGCAATCCATAGTATATCAATGTGTTCATTCCTATATAATTAATCCATTTATTATAAGGTAACAATTTACTAACGAATATACACAATAATATTCCTATAAGTTGGAGTAGTGTAGTCAAAAAAGTGGAAACTACAAACACATTTCCTTGTCTAGTATCTAACATAATCTTAACTACAAGCAAAATTATATATCCAAAACCAAATAGTATTCCATTTACTTTGCTGTATAATATACAACTCTTCTCTTCCCATTTATTTCGATACTCATATCCCAATACCATAAAAAAATTAATAACAAATATATATTCTAAATGCCAAGGTAACTTATTTGTTCCCCATGGAAATATACTTCCATCTACATAAGAAGAATAAATATAGCATAGCAATAACATTATAATAGCAATAACTAATCTAACTTCTGTCTTGAAATATTTAACAAAAAAATAAAACGGAATATGTGCTACAAACAAAGCTGCAATAAACCACATTTTATCACTAAGACCTCTTATCTGTAACAGGTTTAATACAAGCTCTATCTTCAATGATAAATGTTCATTAAATGAAATAATCTGTGAAGTAATAATATTAAATATACTAAACATAAACCAAGGAACTAATAATGCTTTCGCCTTTTTGCATAACAATACATACAAGTTCTTCTGCTCTTTATACACATAACCTGAAACAAAGAAAAATGCAGTTAAAAAAAATGGTTCAAAAAACTGTATTAATATACTGGGAGTACATTTCAAATGCGATATCATAACGAAAAAAATACAAATAAATTTTAAATTATCAACCCATTCAATTCTTCTTTTTGCCAAATTATTCATAATTCAAATTCGGATTATTATAAATCCTTTTACTCCTTCTTATATTTCAAAATGTATTGGTGACGCATTGGAATTTTTCCATATTTTCTTTAGCAACAATCTCTTCCCCATAATATGTTTTATTGACACAACAAACAAAAAGCTCTTAATTCTTTTGTGATTTATTGCAAAGAGCATTACTCTATAAAATAATGGAATATCATCACCCCGAAAATCTTTAATCAAATCTGACACTTTCCGATTCCATATTATCATTCCAAAGATTTCATATCTTTCTCTCAATGATTTTTCTTTCATCATATATGCCCAACTAAATTGATTACTCAAAGACGAAAAAAAATAAAAATAGAATTTTTGAATAATGGTATCCACATTTTCTCTTTTATTAACCATATGAATTAGTGCTTCAAGTCTTTGTATATCAATTTCCAATTTTTCATGCCATACCATCGACCTAATTGCATTTACCGCAGATTCATCTCTTTGGCAATATATATGTATATACTCCGGTAAAAAATATATACATTCACAATGACTATAATATTCACAGTTAAAAATAAAGTCTTCTCCCCAGTAAACATTTTTGTCAAATCTTATATTATACTTTTCTATTATAGATTTCTTATATAGTTTATTCCAATTTACACCATAATAAAAAGCAGGAACATGGCTACTAAATGTCTCTAAAAAATCATGATGTGAATATTCTCCTTCAATTTCTTCATTAAAGACCTCACATGAAGTAGCCTTAAACTTTCCAATTACCAAATCACTTTTAGGGTGGTTTTCAAAAGGATATATTAATTTTTCAAGTGAATCCAATGGCAATTCGTCATCCGAGTCCACAAATCTAATATACTCTTTTGTTGCATGCACTAATCCATAATTTCTCGCTTCGGATACTCCCCTGTTTTTAACTTTATAACATTTAACTCTTGTATCTTTTTCTGCATATTTACAACATATCTCCCAGCTTTTATCCGTAGACCCATCATCTACAATTATAAATTCAAAATCTGTATATGTTTGATTTAATACACTTTGAATGCTTTTATCAAGATAGTTCTCACTGTTATAAACTGGCATAATAATACTTATCATTTCTTTTTTCTCTCATTATTTCTTTCTTCATAGTAATCCTCTAATGATATAAAATGTAAATATATAAATTCTATGTAAAGTTATTTACTTTTCTTATTTTTCTTTATATCACCTAATGCATTAGTGATTACATTTCTTTTCATGTATGCAACCATTAGTATAAGTAAAATCATCACATATCTTATAATCATATTATTATAAAATAGCATAACTGTAATCCCTAAAACCAAAATTGCGAATGACAATATTACAAGTCTTTTTGTTTCAAAAACTCTTTCGATTTTTAATAATTTCTTTACACTTATTGTCATATAAATATAATGACCTAGTGCAAATATTACATAACAAAATAAAGTCGTATACGCTGCTGCCATATATCCGTATAACTTTATTCCTACATAATTAAGACCTACATTCAACAATGCTCCTATCATTGAAATATACATCGTAAATTTATTTTGATCATAATAAAACTCTACATTAGCAAATGCTGTATACATAAACACAAACACTAATCCTATGGCAACTGGTGGAATAACATATACTGCTTCATAATACTTTTCATCTGCCAATATTCTCATAATCTCTGGTGCAAATGCCGAGAATAATAGTGCAACACCTGCTACAAGAATATATATCAAAAATAATACATCATCTAATTCCTTAAATTTCTTTTTCTCTAGTTTGTCATATTGCCAAGGAACAATTGCATTAATAATACTTTGTGTAACAATCTTCATCAATAAACCAGCATTATACGCTACACTATAAACACCTGCTGCTGCAACACTTACCATTTTTTGAATCATAATCCTATCGAATTGATCCATTATATACTGTGAAATATAATGTAACAGCAAAGGCAAATTAAATTTTAGTGCAAAAATAGCATATTCTTTTTTAAACCATACTTTACCTTTTTTTCTATTGTAAACAAATAAGCAAATCCCAAAGCAAAAATTAACTAAAATGCATGTAATAATTCTTGCATAACCTTTTTCTTCAGACAGCAATACTGCAATTACACCTATTCCAGAATTTAATACTGCCATTATTATAGTTCTAAATACTACGGGTTTATATAAATATTCATATCGCTTTCTTATTGTCCAAAAATCAATAGCTGGTGTAACAAGTAATTCCACAAACAAAGCTACCATTATAAATGTAGGAAGTTCAGTCAATGCATTAATCTGCTTATGAAATATCAGATAAATAACAAGCATACCTCCTGCTATCATAAACGTAATAGATTGCATTGTCGAAGTATAACCATCTCTATCCTCTTTATATTTACTCATTCCTTTATTAAATACTGCATAATTCAATCTCAAAGTTGCAATTATAGTAAATATCTGTAGCCATGAATTATATACACTAAACTGTCCATATTGAGCAGGTGACATTAAACGTGTAAAAATTGGGGTTGTTATTAATGCTATACTTTTTTGAATAATAGTACAAACCATAAACCATAACGTTGCTTTTGCTGCAACTGGTATATCATTATACTTTTTTAATATTTTTTTAATCATGATTTTTATATTATGTATTATCCTTTCTATTTAAAAATACTATATGCTTTTTTTATAGTTCGTTTTACATTATTTTTAAATCTTATTTTCTTCAATCTTTTTCCTATTGTTTTACTATATGCCCTAGAAACACCTTCATCTGCATATATATTCCAAAACATTTCGCTTTTCAAATTCTTTTTTGATGCACTATACAAATTTGGATTTCCCTCTAATGCCTCTTGATATTCTCGCTCTTCAAGTATCAACTGTTCACAACCTTGTAAAAACGCTAACCCTTTTTCTGTACTTGCGACAACAACCGAAACCTTACATTCGGGATGTTGAAACACTCGTTTTTCACCTATTTTCCAAAAATCACCTATTGTCAAATCCGAACTTCTATCTTTATTTGCATATTTGCATTGGTAACAAGTCTCATTATGAATCAATCCCGTTTGAAATGCTACCATATAATCGTCTTCATATCCCTTGTACTGCCAAAATGCCTTCTCACCCGAATATAATGATAACTCAACTCCTCTTTCTGAACGGAATGCTATCTTTGTAATATCTTTTTTCTTCTTTTTTGATATATAATTAATATATTCTCTAAATGTTTTCTGTGATGGAGTTCCATGACATATTAGCTCTACTAATATAACATTATTCTCATAACGTCCTTCTACTAAAACTTTCATAGCTGCACATTGGCATGGTGTTCCAATAAAAAGAATCTTTTCTCCCTTTTGCAATAACTCTAATGCCTCTTTATACACAAAACCTGTATCTGCCTGAACATACTTACTTCCCTTAAAAAGCTCTATATCATTTTTCTTATTAGTTATTTTCAATTTTACTTGAAAATTTTCATTCAAATATGTACCAACAATATAGTAGCCTTCTTCTACTGCTCTTTCATATAAACTAGCAGCAACGCCTCCTGAACTACTTCCTTTTATTTTACTAATATCTTTTCTCCATGCAGCATAGGTTTTTATCTGTGACCGAGACTCTATCTCTCTTAACCCTGGACATTTTTTTTGACATAATGAACAATCAACACAAAGCTGTGTATCTATTTGAGGAACAAAATGTCCTGTCCTTTTATCTTCAATCATTTTGATTGCCCCTTTAGGACAAATATTACTACACAATCCACATCCTATACATTGATTTCTTTCACATATCTTATCCATTTACTTCTCCAACTTACATTTCCAAATATTTCTTATATAACTGTTGCGACTTTTGTCTCTTTTCTTTCAAATTTTGTTCGAAAATATCATAATCATGTTGTTTTTCTATAACCTTACAAAATTCATCATAAGATATTTCTTCATGTATTATAGTGCTATCCATATTTGTCCACTTAATTAAGTCTTTCAATTTTTTCGATTTTGCACGAATCGCACACTTTTTATGTTGAAATAACGTAAATATAGAACCATGAAACGTCGTTGTAAAAACATACTGCGCATTATTTATTAATGAAATAAATTCTAATGGCTCACAACAAATGGTTTCATCACACCATGATTGATACATACAAGCTGCAACTAATTTAAGTTTTTTTTCTTTTGCAAAATTTATTAAATACTTTCTTATTTGTGGTTCTACAAAATATGAATATACCAATAAATAAGGTTCTTTCACATATGACTGTTCTTTTACTTTGTATTCTTCTATAGATAACAGAAAAGTAGGGTCACATACAATTTCTGGTTCATATCCACAAATTGTTTTTACAATTCCGGCTGTATTTTCATCTCTAACACCTATAATCTCTACCTTTTTTAAGAGTTCATACATCTTGGGAAATCTTTCAAAATCCTCAATCGTTGCTTCACTAGCACTAGGTGCATACGCTAATGTTTGTATATCTCCGCAGTTACCACCATAAAATACTTCATTCTGAAATTCCGGAACATTTATATTCCAAATCTCATCACTTCCTAAAATTAATAAATCCAAATTTATCTGATTCATATTGCGACAATCTATAATCTCAAACTCATCTAATGCCGCTGTCATTTTATTGTAATTATTTTGATTATGTTTACCTCTAAATAACAACTTAATTTTTTGTTTAACTCCTACACCCTTTTTGAAATATACCTTTTTTCTCTCTTTGTCCGATCTCCACTTTACAAATATTACATTATGACCTTGAGATTCCAAAAATCTTTTTGTAGCATATGCCTGCAAAAATGCGCCATAATTTGCAGCATCATATGGTGTTATTATTCCTATATCCATCTTCTATTCTCCTTTTTTGTATATATTTTTTCTACTATGTGTATAATATGAAGTTATTGCACAAGCTAAATAATAAGGAACATATGTTTCTTTATCATATAGAGGATTTCCCGTTATTCCATACAACAAGAAGAAGACTTGCATTGCTAACGAGAAAAGCAAATGTACTTCTTCTCTATCTATCGCCATTTTATCTATTCTGATTCTTTTCAGATGCCTCCAACCACATACAAATGTGTATACAAAAAAGAATGCAAACACTATAAATCCAACAATTCCTGTTTCCGCTAATAACTGCAGATATATGTTATGCGCTTTCCATTCATGAAGATTTATAAACTTAAATCTATCCCAACCAATGCCCAAAAGTGTATTATTCTTAAAACAATCTATAGCAATTGCCCACATTTTCGTTCTTCCTAATGTAACATCTCCACTATCTGTTGTCTCTTCAAATCTTGTTATAAATGTAGCCAAAGAAGGTACTAAATTGACCAATATAACTAACCCTACTAATACTGCTAAAATGATTAGAACTGTATTCTTTATTCTTGTTCTTTTTTTATCTGACATGTAACAATAATAAGCCAAATAAATTCCCACAGCAGTAAAAATAATATCTGCTCTTTTTCCAGTCAAAAGTAAAGCTACTATCATAACACCTGATAAAATAATATTCTTTTTACTACCTTTAAATATAGCCTCACAAGAAAAAACAATAAATCCAACTCCTAAAAGCATTCCATTTGTTGAATAGTGATTAGTTAATCCTGGCATACACCCTCTTGAATATTGTGTGTATAACGTCTCAATACTAGAAGGAAATAATCTAAGTGAAAACAAAAATAATGGTTCAAAGAACTTTTCTAATATAGTATATACCGCATAAAACAAATAAAACAATTTGCATAGGCTTATAGTATAATCTATCCATTCTCTTTGTTGATATTTTACCAGCACGATAAATATCAACATAAACAATATCATAAAAACTTCCGAACTAGCAGTTGACTGCAACTTAGGATTATTTCTTACTATAAATACTCCCATAAGTATACAGTTTATAAATTGTATTCTATTAACTAAAATGAATTTTTTTTTCAATATTGGATATATAACTAAAACCCCAAATATCATCATTAACGCAAACTGTGTATACCCTCTCAACCAATAATACATTGAGCCTAAACAACATAATAAACACAACACTACTGCTAAAAACTTTGGTTTTAATTTATCAATAGCAATTTTCAAAAGGTTCTCCTCCTTCATAAAATTTATATTCCTAGGCATTTATAAATAAACATAATTTACCTAAATCCCTCTATAAAATCATTTAGTAACCATAACTTTGCCTAGGCTTATATCTTTACATCATCATAAAAATTTATCCTTTAATATCATCCCTAAAAAAACTAATTCTAAAAAATCCTTCATCAACTTATCACATAAGATAAACTCTTTTTTACAAAACTACTTTAGATATTTATTACTCACATTATGTTCTATAGTTTCAATGTATGTTGTTTTTTTCTTAGTTGCAACTGCTTCATCTATTAATATCATTTTTTTCATTTTTTTAAACAAATGATAATATATATTACTACTATAAAAAATACGAATCAGTGCAGGATGTTGATATCCAAATTGTTTAATTCGTATCAACGAACTATTTTGAGTTTCTATCCCCATAAGACAATATTTACATGACTCTAGCATAATATCACTCAAAAGATACTCCTCTAATATGTTCATAAAATTTTTGTCTATCCTAATTCCATCTGTGTAACGCAAATCATTTTTTAATTCTATTCCATGTTCAGTCATTAGATATAAATTAGTTGTTTTAGGTCTCATACATTTATAATAATATCCATTAAAAATCATGTTTCCATTCTTAATTCTTGAGCAAGATATATACCCTCTTTGCGCTTCTTCATCTGTAAGTTGTATCGAATCAATTCTATTAAATTTTCCTACATTTTTCACATAATAACGAAAATGATGTTTTCTCGCCTTAAACTCTAAAAAACGATTATACTCTGCAATATCTTTTTTATCCTCTGGATAATGTGAAACCTCAATTACATCAACTACATCAAAAAACTCGTCATCCATCTGTTCCAATAATATGCCATTTGTTAATACCCTATATACATCCGCTAACTTTTTCTGTCTCGCATAGTTTATATATTCATTTATGTTATCACAAAGTAAAGGTTCTCCACCCAGAAAAGTTACTATTGAATAGTGAACCATTTCACTTATAATCGATACATCTTCTTTAAATTTTTCATATTCATATATACTGTTTTTAACATAATTAGCATGACTATTACAACAATCACAATTCAAATTACAATGTTCCACTAAAGGAACTTCTAAGAACGGAATATGTTTCTTTTTAATAATCATTTTCTATTCCTCACATAAAACTCTAATCATAAGAGCATTTGTAAAACAAAAACAAAATCTATACTCTCTTTTATAAAACCTAAAATAGCTCCTCACTGGATATAGAACATATAGCTAACTTGAAACTATATACCAAACAACCTGAAAGGAGTTATTTTAACTGTAGTATCTATTAGACTACTCTCTCAATATTTACTAAATCTTTAGCACAACAATATATTACTATCTCATTTTGTAATACTTTTTGTTATTTCAAAAATACCTCTACAGTATTTAATCATCATCATTCCTACTTTTGGATTTCTTCTTATTTTCAAGTCATTTATCTTTGTCTGTTTTATGTCATCAATTACTTTTTCATATTGTTCCTTATAACAACGATCAGCTTGTTTTCTCTTCATGGCTAATAGTAAATAATATTTTGTCATAATTAACTGATGTCTAGCTTCTCTTTCTAAATTAGGTTTATTCTTTATTATTATTTCATATATTTTTTCTGCAAAGAAAATGTTATCAAACCATTTTTCATCAAATTTCTGTTTTGTAACGGAATTATTTCTTTCATAATAATAATACAAACCTTCGTTTCTATAAGTTATCACTTGAGCATTCAATATACTCTCAAAAGCAAAAAATTTATCTTCATTCATTCTACGCCCAACATAATAATTTACATTTTCAATAACAGATTTCTTAAATAATTTATTCCAAACACCTATTTCCAATTTGCTTTCCGTAAAGTAGCTTTTTAATGCATCTTCTTGTACCATGGAACAAACACTAATATCTTCTACCGTAATATTTTCTACTTCATCCTTACTTTTTATTTTTTGGATTTTGCATACAGCTATATCACCATTGTATTTCTGTATATCTGAATACAATTTTTCTATCATTGTCAAATCCATTTCATCATCAGCATCAATGAATAAAATATACTCACCTGTAGCAATATCTTTTCCTTTATTCCTTGCAACTGATACTCCTTGATTCTTTTGTTCAATATATCTAACTCTCGCATCTTTTTGTTCGTATTGCTTACATATCTTTTCAGAATCATCTGTAGATCCATCATTTACTAATATTATTTCTATCTCTCTCATTGACTGATTGATAATAGATTCTATGCAATTCTCCAAATACTTTTCAGCATTATATACTGGAACTATTACACTTACTACCGACATTTTACAACTCCTTAACAAGATTAACCCATTAATTGTACATATTTTTCAATTTCTTTTTGATTCCCATATTCTCTATCAGAAAGATATTCTGTATATCTATCTCTTAATTCTGCATCTCGCATCATCCTCTCAAGACCTTCAGCAATTCCCTCTGCATTTAGAGGAACAATCATTCCTTCCTCCCTATCCTGTAATTGATCACCAACGGTCGGATACGCAGTAGCAACTATTGGTACAGCAAGAATCTTTGCTTCATCTAACACTACAGACTTTCCTTCATATCTAGAAGGCTGAACAAAGATACTACAATTTTTTATATATGGATATGGATTTTCTCTTGTCCCAAGTAAAATGAAATAATCTGCCAAATTCAATGCATTGATTTGCTTTTCCAGTTCCTCTTTAAGTTCACCATTTCCTATAATAAACCACTTAAAGTTCAAACCTTGTTCTTTCATGATTTTTGCTGCTTCAATTGCCAAATCAAAGCCCTTCTGTTCATGCAATCTACCTATAGATAAAATATTTATCTCACTATTTTCAAACTCTTCTGGTATAAATTCTGTTGCTCTATTCTTTAATACAACAGATGATGTAATGTTCTCTAACATATACACCTTATCTGCAAATTCTGGGAATTCATCTTTCAATATTTCAACGCATAAATCTGAGATAGAAACAATTCCATCCATATTTTCTAAATGCGAATAATCATATTTTTTAGGATGTTGTGCTGTCTTATAATCATTATGTATCCACACAATCTTCCTATCAGCGTTTACTTTCTCATCTACATAATATAGTATTTCTCCTGATATATATGCAATCGCAACATCATAGTGTTCTTGCATTTTTTCAATATTTGTACCATAGAAATATTTCCAACGAAATGCCCTTTTCTCCCTTGGATTTTTGGTAAGTAATGTTGCTATTAATGTGCCTATCATTTTAGGGAAAAAATATACTCCAGACTTTGAAATACTTCCATATAATTTTTCTACTGCTTTCGGTGTTTGTAAAACGTTTACATATTCCGGTAATTGCTTCATGAACATTCCTTGTCTTTTAAACAAAAGCAAATCAATTTGATATTTATCCTCTGGTAATTCGTTCAAAAAATTAACCAAACTTCTTTCAGCGCCACCATTATAAAGTGATGACATAACAATAAGTACTTTCTTCATTTCTCTCCTCATTTCTCTATAAGCACAAAACATTTACTAACACATGTTTATTTTTTTATCATAGATATAACTTGCTTTATTCTACGTTTTAATCCTTTTGGTGCTAAATTCTTTAAAATGTAAAAATATTTTTTATTCCCAATAATCTTCGGAAAATACTGTTCAACACCGTCATATCCTTGTCCTTGATATATTCGTAATACATTTTCTCTTTCAGAAACGCGTTCAGAAGGCTCTCTTAATTGTTTATTATTTTTAGCCACCTTTTCTACACTTGACTCAAAATAATCCAATCTGTTCTGTATTTTTTCAAAGTACTGCAAACCTTTTTCAGTGTTAAGTAACATACAAGAAACACCCTTTAGATTAGACATATTACTCTTATTCATTTCATCTGCATGCACCTGATACACTCCCCAAAAATCTCCTGCTGTAATATCAGATACTCTTTCTGCTCTAGCATATGGGCAAGAATAACAATTTTCTCTATAAATAATGGATTTTAAAAACATATAAAAATATGATGTTAAATAACCATCAATATATTTTACCTTTTCTTCACCATTTTGCTTTTTATAAAGAATTTGAGCATTCATCCCTTGCCCTCTACTTTTATCTCTAAATTTATAAGAATATATTTTACCACCTAATTTTTTTTCAAGGCTTTTAATATAATCTTGAAACATACGAGTACTTGGAACTCCATGACAAATCACATCAACAGTGAGTAAATTTTGATACTCCTTTCCCAAATATGCTTTTAATCCTGTTATTTGGCAAGGGGTACCTGAAAATAATACATTACGTCCTTCCAATAAATATTCTTTTACCTTTTTATACGCATTTCCAGTATTACTTTGTACATATTTTGAACCTTGTAGCTTATATAAGTCTTTTTCATCCTGAATATCTATATGTCTTGGAGTTAACTGCCCTTCTATATTATCCATAGAAACTCCAAACACTACTCCATTTTCGCTTAACACTTGCTTTGCTAAAGTAGTAAATATTCCACCTGAAGCAACTACCATAACCTCTTTACTATTTTTTATTGCTGCCGCATATGCTTTTCTTACCTTATAGAATTCTGTACCATCTTTGTACTGACAAGCTTTCTTACACAGACCACACTTAACACACTTCTCATCATCAATAACAGGATAAACATATCCAAATTCATCCTCTTGCATTGTAATAGCACCTTTAGGACAAATATTCATACATGCCCCACATCCACAACAATCTGATTTATTCTGGAATAACTCAATTCTTTCCATCGATATTCTCCTTACCAAAACATCTATTACTTCTCAAGAAATACTTTTAGTCTATCAACTGATTTCTTACGATTTTCTTCAATTATCTCATTGACTTTTGAGAAATCAATTTTCTTATTAAAGATATCAAAATTCTTTTTGTCTATTACAATTCTGTCTGTTAATCCTGTTAACTGCAATAAACTCTGATTTCTTGTTGCTGTTTCATCATGAACAACATTAACAAATTGTGTATTAAAATTTATTGCAAATGCTGTACCATGGAATGAATCTGTAATCATATATTCTGCATTCTTTATATATGATAAAAATTCTCCAATTGTCGGCAAATAAATCAACTTTCCACTACGACTTACTTGATGTAAATAGAATGACACTCTTAATAATGGTAAATTTACTTTTTTTGCAAATTCTTCTGCATATTTATCTAATTCCGGATTTGAATGTATCTGATAAACTAATACATACTTTCCTGAAATTTCTTTTTCAATAAGCTTTGACCATTCATCTGAATTAAGTAATAATGTAGGATCTAATACCTGCTCTACTTTATCAATTCCCATTCCACTTATTATTTCAGTAGCACTATTCTCTCTAACACTAAGATACTTATATTTTTTCAATGCATTTGCAAAATACAACATCGTGTCACCTTCAAATTTTGTTTTACCAAAACTTGCTGCATAAGAAATTTTTACATCTTCATCGTTTGTAAAATCCAAACAATATGCTGGATCATAATTATCAAGACTAATTGGTCCCCATACCTGGTCACTTCCTGTACAATAAATATCTGCTTGTGGCTTATCCTTCTCAAGCTCTTGTATGCTAGTGTATAATTTCGTCATATTCAAATGTTTCTTACGAAACTGCGCAAATTTTCTTTCCATCAATACCGTTTCAGGATATCTGCTCACCTTATAAATCGTACGCATTAATAAGTTTTTGTTCCAACGCTTTGATTTTTTTAAAGCTATGTTAATACGTTTGTGATACTCTTCATCTTCTCGTATATAATCAATAATAACAGCTTCATTTCCTAACTTTTCAATTGCTTTCTGCAATGCATACGACTGCAAAAATGAACCATAATTACATATCGCATGTCTTGTTATTACTGCTACCTTCACTTATTCTTCACCTATACTTTCTAAGAATTCTCTACTCTGTTTTCTCAATGCATCAATATGCTCATCCACTACATCATATGATATCTTTTCTTCAAAAGGTTTATTTCCCTGCATCAAATCAACACTCTTTAAATCAATGGCAAATTGATTTAATAGAGAAGTTATCTTCTTGATTCTGCTCTGATTTGTCATATATACCTGAAACTGACGATGATTTAATATTGAAAATACTGCTCCATGAAACGTTCCTGTGAAAACAAATTCTGCATTTCTAAACATACCTATCCACTCAAATGGAGTAAGATTTACTGTAATATCAGAATATTTTTTATCACATTCTCCCGCTCCATAAACCTTCATTCCTTTTCTATGAGCTTCTTCCACAATCTGTTTTTTCATCTCATTTGGAATACCATCGCAATAATAAAACATTATGTACGGTGTTTTTGCTTTCTTACAATTTTCCTGTGGAAATGGTGCCATAAAAGTCGGGTCAAGTACACGTTTCGGTTTAATATTGACTATTTTCTCTACAAATTCCTCTGTCAAATCATCTCTAGACGAAATTGCATGGAATCTCTCAAGTCCATTCTTTATATATTGAGGCATCTGCTCTGTAACACAACTTTTTCCTACACTTGGAGCATATGCAATTAACTTCTTACAATCCAAATCTTCTCCAAACTTAACTGCAGCGTTACCTTTTCCCTCTTGATAATTCCATACTTCATCACTTCCGATTACAATACAGTCTAATCCTAATTTATTTATTGCCTTTGTTGAATAACAACGCTTAGTTAATTGTAAATACTGCTTTCTTGCTTTATAAAAAGTAGATGGAAGATGAATCTTTTCAGTCCATGCTTTAAGATTCTCTCTATCTTTATAAAAACGAAACCATCCACCAGTATTTATTACAAAATGCTTCAGATTTATTGCATTGATAACATATACCTCATCCTTTGGATACATCTCTTTTATAGCTTCCTGTAATGCATATGTCTGCAAAAAAGCTCCAAAGTTATTTATATAATGATGTGTCAAAATTCCTATCTTCATCTATTACATTCTCCATACAGTTCTATATATCTTTCCTGTAATACTACAGCTTCTTTCTTAATATTATAGTGATTATGAGTAATCAATTCTTCTTGATTCTTACGTTCTGTCAAAACTATTTTTTCACTAATCTCTTTTATCCACTCATCCAATGAAGCATTCAATGAAATGAAGGAGGCCTTCTCAGAAAATCCAATTTCTTTTGTAATGCTATCCGAGAAAATACAAGGTAAATCAGCAGCTTGTGCTTCTACTCCAACAACAGGAAGCCCTTCCCAAATTGAAGGTAAAACAAATAAATCAAACGCCTGATACCATTCATTAACATTACTAACATTTCCAACAAATAAAACATTATCTTGCAATCCGAGCTGCATTACTTTCTCTTTCATACCTTCCATCAGCTCACCATCACCTAAAAGAACCAATACTGCCTTATTATCTAGTTTATGATATTCCGTAAAAAGTTTAATTAAGAATTCATGATTTTTTTGCGTCATAAATCTTCCAACATGCCCAATAACATGCTTATCTGTTAAATTATATTTAATTCTCATTTCCTCTCGAATCTGAGAATTAAATATGAATCTTTCGATTTCAATAGCGTTAGGAATCAATTCGTAATCATTTTTATCTACTATACACTTTCCAAAATAAAATTCCGCAGCTGCCTTTCCGCAAGTAAAATGATGTGTCATATTATTTTTTAATCTTGACTTACAAAACAATTTTAATGGCATCTTTAAATCAACTGTTATACTAGCTCCATGAGCATGATATATTCTAACAGGTACTCTATTCTTTTTAGCTGCATGTAATGCATATACTCCGAATGCACCATTGTGTGCTTCTATTACTTTATATTCTGGGTGTTTCTCAAGCAACTCCTTCATATATTTTAAGTACTCTAAAAATTTCAATGGATTTAATCCTGGTGTTCGATAGATTTCCCCACCCAATTGTTTTATTTCTTCATCATAAGCACCAGGTTTCTTTTTATTACATAAAAAATCAAACTGTACTTTATCATGATCCATATGTCTATAATAGTTCATAAGCATTGTCTCAATTCCTGCTCTATCCATATTGCTAACAGAATGTAATATTCGAATCATAAATCTCTCTCTTTCTTTTACTTAGATAAATTCCACCACTTATTATAAAGTAATTTCAGAACATGACCATCGTAAAGTTCATCATATTCAGCATTTGGAATTGTATGCCCCCAATGTGTTCTTTTTTTAGTAGTTACTCTTAGCCCTCTACTACAGAATAACTGTGATATACTTTCTTGACTCCCATTTTCATCTTTAGCATCAACCCCAATCATTGCAGTAAATGCTCCATCATTCCCTTTTTCTTTAATCCAAAACTCATATGCACTTGCCACGTATAAAACATCTTCTTGTTCTACATTCTTTCTTTTTCCCCAAAAATGAAGAGCATAGCCTGAAAATTCTTCTTTCGACATTTCCACTTCAATATGATCTGAATAAGTAGTCAGTTTATTGCACTTCTTTTTTACATTTTCTTTCCACGGCATTTTATATAAGTAAACACCTTTGGGATAAGGTTGTTCATCTAACAAAATCCATTTATCAACACTTTTCAAATAAACAAAAGTTTTTATTTTACCTATACATAGTGTAAATTTATCTGGCAAGTCTTTTTCTGCGGTTTGATATATTGTTCCTATGCCAACTAGTGAAGAATGCTTATCAGACATCTTACACATCACTTCACCATTATCTCTTTTCCACTTTATCATATCACTCCATCGACTCTCCGATGGTAAATTCATAGAGCAATATATTTCATCTGATAATAAATTTATCGGAATAATACCATCATGTTCTTTTGTTTTAGAACTTTTATATCCTTTCCACTTCAAAAATTTCACACCTTCATAATCTTTTTCATTTGCTGTTAAAATCTCATCTTTTGATAGATATAATACTTTTGCTGGCTCAGCATTTACCTTACTCACCATACAACTAGCCATTATAATGATGCATAATCCCAAAACATATGTAGTTCTAAAACTCCACTTCAATATATTCCACCCCTTTTATTTACACTCTTTCTTGCTCTGTTCCTTCAGCCATAACCACCTGCGTTTTCTTTACCTTTGCACTCTTTCGTGTCTCTGGCTTAGCCTCATATAACTGCAACGTTTTATCCACAATCTCATCCCAGTTATACTTAGCTGTGATAAATGGTCTTGCTTCCTTCTTTAACATATGTACGATTCTTTCATCTTCGATAAGGTTCTTTAACTCATTTCTCAAGCTCTCAACGCTTCCCTTTTTGAAGGTTACTCCTTTGTCTTCAACAACAGAAGCATTTTCTACGATATCACTTACCACACAGCAGTTTCCATAGCTCATTGCTTCTAATAAGGAAATCGGCATACCTTCCACATCGCTTGGCAATACATATAGATACGCATTACTGAACAATTCCTGTAATGCTTCTCCCTGCTGGAAGCCAAGGAACATAATACGAGGATCATCCTCTGCCATCTTAACAACCTGTTCTACATATTCGTCAGAATGAGAAGTTCCACCAACGATACAAAGCTTCTTATCTGTTTCGATATCCTTAAACGCTTCGATTAGATAATGAAGTCCTTTCTCGGGTACGATTCTTGCCAAGAATAGGATATAACTTTTTCTCTCCAGACCATATCTTTCCAAAATCAGCTTCGCTTCTTTGATTTCCTGAGGGTCGATTCCATTTGGAACTAACGTTGCATTTCTATCATACATATCCTTAAAGTACTTGCGATTCCCTTCGGATAATACAATTAACTCATCTGCATACTTAGCAGCCATCTTTTCGCCAAACTGTAGATACTTAGAAGCGAAACCGCCCCATTTTGCTCTCTGACTGTCAAGTCCATGAATCGTCGCTACTGTATGCTTGCCAAATAACTTAGCAATTGGAAGCATCGCACAGGAACCGGAAGCATGAAAATGAATGACGTCATACTTCTGGAACACGGCATGCATAGTTGCTAATACAGAATATACAAAGGCATTCAGGCTCTTCTTTTCAAAAGTTGGTGTTGTGATAATATGGATACCTTTATATAACTTAACCTCTTCAAGGTCATTATCCTTATCACCGGATACATGATGTCCTTTTCTGTTATAACAGTATACTTCATGTCCCTTTGCTACCATTCTCTCTGCCAATTCTTCCACGACAATCTCGATTCCACCTTCTCTAGATGGTATTCTCTTATGTCCTATCATTGCAATCTTCATATTACTTCCTCCCTCATCAACTTCTATTTCGCTCTCTTTTTGCAACCTTTATTTCTATATTAATTATATCCTTAACGACGTTTCTTTAAATATCCTAATGTCACACCGGCAATCATGCATACTGCAGCTCCTAACAGAATCATTTTTAATACAACAGCACTTGTTCCCTCTGTCTGCTCTACTACTGCATCATAATTCGTTCCTGCCATTTTATCTGTTACATTTACCTTATATTCTCCACAGTCAATCGTACAAACATTTCCCTTTGTATCTGTATACTGTAACTCCAGCTGGAGATTTTGGATTCCACTTTCTACAAAGCTTACATAATAATCTTCTGCAATTGTCTTTCCCTCACTAATAGCCGGTAACAGAATCTCCTTGTTATCTTCCTGCACATTACCTGTTACTACCAGCTTTGCATCTGTAATTGTTGTCGTTCCACCATTCTTACAACGAACACTAACCAAAGCATTTACTCCCACAGTAGCATTCTCTGCCACCACTACCGATTCCGCCTGGAGAATTCCAGCTACGTTAGTAGGAATATTGATTACAACTGTATTATTCAATGCAGAGGCCCCTGATACATAAGTAAAGTAACATTTCAGTGGTGTCGCATCTGCTTTATACTGCTTATTCACTACCGCTTCAATCATCACATTAACTGTCTGTCCTGCCGGAATAGTACCAACATAGATCTGGTTGTCATCACCGTAGATTGGGGCCAAAGCACCATCCATAGATTCAAATGTTACAACTGCATTCTTTGCATCTGTTACCTCACTATTATTTTTCAACTTCAGATTCAGCGTAATCTGCTCTCCGGCATTCAATGCTCCTTCTTCCACTTCGTATGCCTCTATATCCACAACTGCTGATTCCGCACTAGCCAGCTGTGTTGCATGAACCGTTACATCTGTACAGGCAACTCCGCATACCAGTAACATACTCAAAGCTATACTTTTTAATGTCTTTCTCATCTTTTTCTCCATCCTTTTATCGCATCCGTTTACTTATTCTTCTTATTTTTCTTTGCTGCACGTTTTGCGTTCTGCAGGAAACGTTCCTTTTTAAAGTAATCATAATCCTTACGATATCTCTTATACTCATCCATATCTGTCTTATTTACAATAACACCGAGTAGATTTGCCTCTTCTTCCTTTAACGTATTCACTGCAGCTGCTAATCCCTTTTTCGATGTTTCTCCAGATGCTACTACCAAGATGCACGCATCTGCCTTCACAGCCATAACGTTCGCATCCATCGCAGCATTTATTGCCGGCATATCAAAGATAACAAAATCATACTTTTCAGCTAACTCTTTCTTGGCATCATCCATTTTAGAGGAACATAACAGTCTTACCGGATTATTGGTCAAGTCTCCACATGGCACATAAGAGAGATACTCTGTTGTTGTCTCATAGATAATCTCATCCATCTTCACCTGATCATTCAAGTAATTCGAAAGTCCCAATGTCGTATCTTCATTTAATCTCTTATACATGCTCTTCTTACGCATATCACCGTCTACCAGTACCGTCTTCCATCCGGAAGCTGCAAGTCCTGCTGCGAGATTAATCGCTACCGTTGTAGCACCATCGCCCGGCTCACATCCACAGATTGCAAAGGTCTTATATCCCTTCTTCTCTCTCTGAATATGAATATTCATAACAGTCTGATCAAAAGCATCGTTTAATTTATAGTCTTTATTCTTATAGATATCCAACTTCATCTTTTTCCCTCCTTATTCCTTTGTTACTGGAATCACACCAATAACAGGAAGCTCATCCTTCATTGTGCATTCTCTAATCGTTCTTGCCTTAGCATCAAAAATCTCTGTAAACACAATAATCGCAGCTGCAAATACAGCACCAAATAAAAATGCCACAATACGAATCATCCACTGATGCTGTGTTGCATCATAAGTCATTTTGTACGCATGAGGCTTATCCAACATACGAACCGCATCTGTTCCGGTAATATTTTCCATTTCCATTACAAACGCTTCCGCCACTGCCTGAGCCATTTCCATCGCTTCCACTGGATTGTTTGATTGGCAAGTTACTGTCATAACGGTAGAATTCTTCTGTATATAAGCTGAAGCTACACTCTCTTCGCCTGTAGACACTGTCGTTGCCTTCATAATCTTCTCACCAGTAACATTCTCCGCTCCCATCAAAAGTGCTGCTCTTTCACACACCTTCATGGATGTAGCAATATCTGCATAAGCATTCATCGCCGTGATACCTACCTGTGTCTGGCTGTATGACTCTGCCGACATAACATACACACTCGACGTAGCAGAGTAGATATCATCCTCTTTTTCCAAAGTCAGTGCTAATCCTGCAATACCGAATAGTACTGCCATCACTGCCATAAACCACCATTTCTTCATCAATGCACGGAAGCATCTTCCTAAATCGATTTCTAATTCATTTTCGTAATTCATTTTTCTTACCTTTCTTTCTTTATTTCTTTACTTCTTTGTTTTTTATGTTATAATCAACGTTAATTTGTTACTCTTCCTGTAACATCTATTTTGTTGATTGAAAAGAGGTATTATGATGAAATATAAAAATCTGTTAACCAGAAAAATTATCGTATTATTATGTCTTGGTTTGTTTTTCTTCTATATAATAATAGGTTTTTACAATCCTTTAACTGTAACCGAATACTCCTACACCAGTTCTAAAGTTCCAGCTGCTTTCGATGGCTACCGTATCACACAAATCTCTGATTTCCACTGTAGGGATTTCGGCAAAGAAGAATCTGATTTGATTCAAACCATACGTGATACGCATCCGGATATCATCGTTTTCACCGGAGATTCCATTGATGATGAACATCCGATTGATAACTATGCTCATCTCTTGGAAGGCATTCATGACATCGCCCCCATTTACTATATAAATGGCAATCACGAGTATGACAAACTCGCTCCATTAGCAGAATCCTTAGCGCTACATGAGAAATATGGCGTTACGAATTTAAATGATAACTCTGTTATCCTAACCCGCGAAAACGATTCCATTCTCTTAAGTGGACTTGATTTTCGCAAAACCATGCAGAACCTTCGAAATGATATCGATTATGCGAACACTTCCTATTTTAATATCCTTCTCTATCATGGAACGGATAAATTCAATGGAATAGCACCTTATAATTATGATCTGGTATTGTCCGGTCACACGCACGGCGGCATCGTCTGCCTTCCATTTATCGGTGGCATTATCTCTAATGAAAAAGAATTGTTTCCAAAATTCGACAGTGGCATCTATACCGTTGGTTATTCTACTATGATATCCAGTCGTGGTTTAGGGGACGCTGCCGTTCCAAGATTTCATAACCCAAGAGAAGTTGTATGTATCACACTTCATTCGTCCAAGCCTGAGTCCGATTCATAATCGGGCTCTTTTGTTTTATACTCTTCTTTCACAAAAAAGCCACTCCACAAACGGACTATTCACTTATAGTCCTATTTGATGAAATGGCTGCCGTCACATAACACTCTTCCCCATGCCCGCTACGTCTCTCTATTATACATATACAACTAGTTAATTCTCAATGTCTTCTCTTGTAAAACCAGAGTTGAATACTCTACTCACGCAATAAACACCCCTTATACATTTATTGCCTATAGCTATCACCCTTATTTTCACCAAAACTCTCAATATACTCTCTCTTTTCGATAGTGCATTCACTACGACTGCCTAAGTATAACATCTCCTTTACATAAATGTAAACTGTAATTTATTCCAAAATATACCTTTATTTTAATAATTATTTTATATTTATTGACTTATTGACATTTTTATCCCTAGAGCTATGGTACTATTTGCTTTCTGTTTTTGTGTTTGCACATGCTTTGCACACTTTTATTACCATTTATGGTGAATTTCAAATTTGTACTTGCATTTTTTGGTAATATTGTATATAACATTAATATATGTACGTGACTAGTTTTAATTTAGCTTATTGAGAGTATCTAAAGAGTATGATTAAATATGAAGGAGTATGAAAGATGAAAAAGAATTTGGGAAATGGTATTGTAAAGAGAGTAATTGCAGTTGCTATGGCTACTATGCTAGTTGCTGCTTCACCTGTGATGGAGTCCGCTGCTACTGACAGTACCCCAGTACTTAGCACAGATGAGATTAATACCACTATCAAAGGAGCTGTAGATAGCGCTAAGGACTATGTTGACAACGGAAGTATGGATAATGCAGTCAAAGAAGCTGAAAAGGTCGTAGAAGAAGTTACTACGGTTACTAAGGAGCTTGATGAGCTTAATTTGGAAGTATTAGATAAGAACATTCCACCTATTCAAGACGCTGCGAATCAAGCG
Source organism: Lachnospiraceae bacterium (assembly GCA_017436865.1). Lineage (GTDB taxonomy): Bacteria > Bacillota > Clostridia > Lachnospirales > Lachnospiraceae > COE1. The sequence continues at coordinate 34,474 of JAFSCH010000091.1, read as the reverse complement.
ATTGATACAATGAAGCAGGTTCAGGATCATATCGATGAGCTTGAAGCTCCTGTTTTATCAGATGAGGAAGCTACTCTCGTTGGTGGACTTTATGGTGGATTAACTGACGTATATGATAAGTACAGTGATGACAATGGTGTTGTTGATCATTTTGATACTTATGATATCGCAGATGACACAACCTCTACTATTGAGAATGTTGTTAAAGGTTCTATTAGCAAGGAAATGGCAGATGCTACAAATGCTGCTACTGAGACCGAGAATAAAGCAGCAGGTGCAGTTAATATAGTAGATGATTATTTAAAATATGATACTGCAGCAGATACACTTTTAAATAATGATAATGCGTTAGTTGATGCTGTTGAAGGCAATACAGATAATATTATCGAAGCAATTGAAGAAAACGGTGAGATTATGGTAAATGTTGAGGATGCTGATGGTGTTCAGTCTCAGAAAGAGCTTACCTCATACGTTACCGAGAAGGCAGACTCCGCAGAAGCAGCTGCAGATGTTGCTCAGGGATGCGTCGATAGCATTGTTAACAATGCCAATGCAAATATCGCCGAAGAACGTGCTAAGCTTGATCAGGCACTTGCAGATGCTGTTGTAGCTAAGACAGACGCTGAAAATGCTTATCATGCTGCTCAGGCTGTTTTATTAGACCAGATTAAGAGATACAATGCTTATGCAACACTTTATGGTGAAAAGCTTTATACCTTGGAAGATGGTAGCGCTCCTGCTTATTCTACTGAGGAATTAGCTGAGTTAGAAGGTATCGAAATGAACGGTGAAGATCTTTCTACTGGTTTGAAAGGCGTAGGTAATATTAACTTTGACGCGCAAGATAAAGAAATTAAAGCTACGGAAAAGCTTGTTAATTCTTGTGAAACTTCTCTTGAGAGTGCTCAGGAAGCAGTTAATTATGCTATGGATGTAAAAAATAGTCTTGTAACCAATCTTACTAAGCTTAGAGAAGAAGCAAATACTGCTTTGGCAACAACTACAGACGCTAAGCAGAAGGAACTTTTACAGAAGATTTGTGACCATACTAACTACATTCTTACTGAGTATACCAAGGACTTAACTCCAACTGGGGAAGAAAATAGAAATCCTAATGGTGATACCGACAATATTGAAAATAGAATGGACTATGCTTTAGATTCTGCTAACAACTTAACTACAGAACTTAATACTTGGGTTCAGCAGGAAAAAGTTACACTTGGCGAAACTTTAGATCGCTACAATGCTGCTGTAACTGAGTATAATGCTGTTATGGCTGAATACGATAAGTATATTAAAGAGAACCAGATTACAGATGCTTCTGCAACTCTTGACGCTAGATTTGAAGCTATTAAGGCTAAGTTAGAAACCGCTTCCGGTGCTGTTGATGCTGCTGCTGTTCAGCTTAATAGAGCTGTTGATGCTGTAAACAAGGCTAACTCTGCAAAGGATAATTTTGAAAAAGCTGTTGCAAACATGAACGGTAATAAGAGCGAATCCGGTTCTTCAAGCAACTCCGGTAATTCAACAGGTTCTACTACTGTAGTTGTTGTTACAGATGCCAACGGTTTAGCTTCTATTTCCGAAGAAGCTGTTCCTCTTACTGATGTAGTTCCAACTACTGATGTTCCTTTTACAGAAATCATAGATGAAGCTTCTCCATTAACAGACTCTGTACCAAAGACAGGTGATGCCTCTGCTGCTGCAGGTGCTGTTGGTGCATCCGGACTTATCGCTATGTTAGGTGCACTTTTCATGGGTAATAAGAAGAGAACTTTAAGATAATATATAACGTAATAAAAAACGGTTGTGAAAATTCACAACCGTTTTCTATTATTCTTTCATATGTTCATTCCACCAAATCTCATTTTTCAGATATCGTTCTAAGATATCAAAACGTCTAAACACTGCCGACATGGTACGACCATCAATTTCGGTAAGCTTGTATTTCTTCCTTCTTTATCACTTATCTACATTTTATTATATACAGTATACATAAAAATAGCAATGTACTATTCCAGCATTGAATTTTTACTATTTTATCTTATAATATTATTATAATCAAAATCCCAAGCTTTCTTATGAAAGGAGTTCATCATGGCGACGATACTATTAATTGATGATGATGCTGAAGTATTGGAAATCAATAAGAAATATCTGGAAAACGAAGGTTTTTGTGTTCATACTTCCTCAGATCCACAAAAAGGAATTCAAATAGCTCAGAAAGTCATGCCCGATTGCATTGTTCTAGATGTTATGATGCCTGAAATGAATGGTTTTGAGGTAAGTGAGTCCATGCGTGCTTTCACCGATGCGCCGATTATTTTCTTAACCGGAAAGGATTCTGAAGATGATAAGATAACCGGTCTAACCTCTGGTGGTGATGACTATATTATAAAGCCCTATAGCCTTCGTGAGCTGAAGGCTCGCATCGATGTCTTACTAAGACGCACTCTCAAAGCTCCGATTGCACAGGAATCTCATCTTCTAACCATACAGAATCTGACCATAGACCAATTGGCTCACAAAGCAATTTATAAAGGAACTGACCTTAATCTTGCTAATCGTGAATACGAAGTACTGCTTTATTTTGCTACGCACCCCAATACTGAGATTTCCTTTGCAGAACTCGGTACTGCGCTATTTGGTACTTATCAGGACTCAGACCGAAGCTCTGTTATGGTAAATGTGAGTCGCTTACGCAAGAAAATGACTCTTGATTATGAATTAGAAAATATGATCGAAACGGTATGGTCGAAAGGCTACCGTTTCATTGCAAAATAAGACAAGGAATTACCCATGATGAAAAAAAATCCATTTGAAGAACCATCTCTGGAAAGTGAAACTGCCGAATCGCTCTCTGCAAAGCTACTGGCTACCACTACCCAGCTTATAAAAGCAAACGATGAATTGAAAAGATTAGAAAAAGAACGTAGCGAAATGCTTGCAAACATTTCTCATGACTTACGAGCTCCTATTACAGCCATCCGTAGTGCCATTGATTACTTACACTCGGGTAAAAATCTGACGAAAGAAGATCTTGATTCTTCTCTTGGTCTTATTGATAGGCGTACTCGCTTTCTTGAGAATCTTATCCAGGACATGTATTATCTGTTCTGCATCGAAGATACTTCGAAGGAGCTTTCTTTAGAATCCATTCCCGCTGCTTCGTTTTTCGAAGAGTATTTTTATGATGCCATTGTAGACACTCGTTATGATGCATATCAAATGCATCTTGATCTTGATTCCCATATTATTGGTTCGATTAAAATTGATATCCAAAAGATTGTTCGTGTTCTTGATAATCTTTTTACAAACGCAGCCAAATATTCACCTGCTGATACCGATATTACCCTAAAATGCGAACTTTCCGAAGATTCTCATTTTCTTTTTATCAAGGTAATAGATCATGGCGTTGGTATTCCGGCTGAAAATCTCCCTCTACTTTTCAATCGTACTTATACCGTTTCCTCTGCCAGAACCCCTGGTTCTATTGGTGGCACAGGACTTGGGTTATCGATTGTTAAAGCGATTATCGAACGTCATCAAGGCACGGTAGGTTGTACAAGCGAAGAGGGCAAAGGAAGCTGTTTTTTCTTTACCTTGCCATACACACCATAATAACAAGGAGGTATTCTTATGTCTGCTATATGGGGCACTATTTCTTTTTCACACGAAATACCAACAAATATAGATTCCATTATGAAAACACCGTATCAACAAAAGTGTAAAATTGATACTTATCATTCTGAACAGTATCAAAACTGCTATATGGGATGTGGCATTCAGCATATTACAAAAGAATCTGTTCATGAAAGACTCCCTATTGTTGACCATGACAAACATTTTATTCTTACTACGGATTGTATCATTGATAATCGTACAGAACTGATACAAACACTTTCTATCTCCGATACTTCTATGCCTGATGGAGACCTAATCTACTGCGCCTATCAAAAGTGGGGCATTGATTGCGTAAAGCATCTACGAGGTCTCTTTTCCATTGCTATATGGGAAGAACAGACAAAGACACTCTATCTTGTAAGTGATCATGTCTCAAGTCGTTGTCTGTACTATTATCGCCACGAAGATACTGTTACTTTCTCAACCTTACTTACTCCGATTCTGGCACTTTATCCTGAACTTCCATTAAATGAATGGTATTGCATGGATTATCTGGCTGCTCCTACGCTGATTCCTACCGTTGTCGTACATGAGACACCTTATCAGAATGTCTATAAACTTCCTCATGCAACCATTCTTACAATTACAGAAAACAATATTCAGCAAAGCACTTACTGGTCTCCTGCAGAGCCATTAGCAGACTGTGATTGCAAGACCGCTAACGAGTATGGTTCCTATTTCCGCAAGCTTCTTACTGACTGCGTATCAGATGCTATACGCACAAATGGTGAAATAGGTATCGCACTAAGCAGTGGACTTGATTCCTCTAGTGTGGGAACGATTGCCGCTGACCTATTGCAACCAAACACAAAGAACTTATTTGCATATACCTATGTTCCTTTCGAGGAAGTAAAGGAAAATACTGCTCATCAAATATACAACGAAACAAAGGATGTCGAATCTATCATTGCCATGCATCCTAATATTCTTCCTCATTTTCTATGTAATGAAGGAAAAAATGCCATCGAAAGTATCCCTGATGGTTTGAATACGCTGGAAATTCCATACAAAGCCTTTGTAAATTATCCAAACCTAGATGAAATCTATGCTCATGCTGCTAAGGCAGGTTGTAGAATCGTGTTATCCGGTCAGTTCGGTAATTCTACGATATCCTATGGAAATATGGATCCTATTTTTTATGATTTATATCATAAAAAGCATTATTTGAAACTACTAAAATCCATGAATAATCTTGCCGTACATATGAAAATTCCTCGTCGGAAATTTCTGCTTTCTTATCTGCGCTATTTGCACAAAATATCACTGGAATGGAAGCACTACAAAACAGATTATAAATTGTATAACTCATTTCTCTCTGATGATTTTATCAAACGTTATCCTCTACAGGAACGTTTTGACATGGGACAAATGCACATTTTCTCGGACCTGCCGAATACACAATCAGGCTATCAGGAACAGCTCATCTGCTTTAGCGGATGTACCTATATGGGAGAATGGGAAACGAAAATCGGCCTGAAGCATGGTATCGTATTACGTGACCCTACCAAGGATTCTCGCATGATTCGCTTCTGTTATCACCTGCCTTACGAATTTTTCGCATATAAAGGTACCACAAAATGGCTGATCCGTGGGAATATGAAGGACATGATACCGCAACACATTATCAATAACTGGAATCGGCACGGCATCCAAAATGATGACTGGAATATCCGTATTGCACGTGATTGGGACACACTCAAACCGCTCTATATAAAGGCTTTAAAATCCGATGCAATACGCCGTTATATTGATTCCGAACAGGTCCTTTCTCTGATTAATGAGAAAGAGTTTTCCCCTTTGACTCATGATATGAACAGTAGCGTTTATCTGTTTTCCGCATATATTCTGGCGCTTTTTATGCAAAAATAAAAGTCTATCATTTTTGTTATTTTTGTTTACTTTCTATATCTTTTATCCTATACTTTTATTTGTAAAGAACATAGGAAAGAGGTACTAATATGAAAGAATGGAAAGCACCTGCAATGGCAGAATTAGAAATTAGCGAAACCGCACATGAGTGGTCTTTAGATTTTAAGTGGGACGGCGGATATCTTGGTGATGGAAGAGTCTCAGGTTGGTTTGGCGGAAGTTGTGGCGGCAACAGCAACAACAGCGGTAATGACACACCATCCGAAGATACATTAAGCTAATAAAGCAAAAAAATAAGGGTAAAGGAAGCTATTTTCCTTTACCCTTTTATATTTTATAAAATATGTACTTACAGGCTTTCGACAATCTCGAAGGCCTTTTCTATTACTTGTTTTGTTGTTTCCTTACCATTTGGTCTACCTATATAATACATTGGTATTCCTGCTGCCATCTTCATGCATTTCTGCCCAATATGTGGCTGATACTTATTCGGTCCCAGTAAATGTCTTAAAAACAGATTATTTGCACACATCTGAAATTTCTCTATTCCCTTTTCCTCTGATGACACAATATCATTCTCATTGGTTACACCTAACATAATAAATCCCTTTATGCGAACCGCTTCTGTCCGGAATTCTCCTCGATAAGGTGCTAAAAACTTATCCTTTTCTTCATTGATATAAATTAGCTCACTCAGATCATATCCTTGCTCAATGGCAACATTCCTACATAGCTTCTGATATGGAAATGCCGGTCTTACCATCACCGTCTGTTCTTCCGTAATCTCCACCCATGCCATATCATCTGCCAGCAACCGATATCCCTGCTCTAAAAAAGCAGAAGTGACCGTAGATTTTCCCGCGCCACTCTCTCCTGCAATCAGTAGCGCCCCCTCTTCGTTTGCCAAGGCACTACAATGAATCGATAACATGCCGCGTTGCATCGCCAACATGGACATACCATATCCTAAAATGTACGTTTGAAGATACATCCTATTTCCGCCCGGCTTACATTTATAGATTAGCCTTGTACCGTCTGTGGTTTCCAAATAACAAGTCTTATTAATCAACCAGCCACGCTGTTCACCAAAAAAGTACTGGCATTTTCCCTCCTGCGCATAGATATCCTCCGAAATAGTACCTTCGAGCACCTCTATATCTATCGGTTGCTCATCCTCACACACCACGAGCTGACGAAATTCCATATCTGTTGCTATTTTCATTCCATATATTCGATAATAATACATTTTCTATTCCTCTATCGTTTTCTTATTCTCAATCGTAATCTCTCTATCACAATACTCTAAAATACTCTTACGATGCGTAATAATCAGACAGGTTGGTCTAGGACTTAACTGCTGCAATCCTTTAATAACCCCTTGTTCCGTTGCCTCATCCAATGCGGATGTTGCCTCATCCAGGATGAGGAAAGGTGCCTTTCTGACAAACGCTCTTGCAATCGCGATTCTCTGTGCCTGTCCTTCTGAGAGTCCATGTCCACGTTCACCAATCACGGTATCAAGCCCCTTTGGCAATCCTCTGACAAACTCATCTCCTGCTGCCATTTTCAATGCTTCCCACATCTCTTCTTCCGTTGCATTTAGATTGCCCATGCGGATATTTTCACGTACTGTTCCACTAAATAGCGTATTGCCTTGTGGCACATACGAAATAAAGTTTCTCGTTGCTGCATTAGCCTTTTCTTTCTCACCCTTTTCATTGAAGAAAGTAACACTTCCCTCAATCTTACTCATAAATGACATAATAATACGAATTAATGTCGTTTTACCGATTCCCGATGCTCCGATGATTGCTACAAATTCGCCTGGTTGAATACGCAAAGAGACATCCTCTAACACTGTCTCATCTGTATACCCAAAGGTAAGCTGATTCACTTCAATTCCAATACGTTCTGCTGTAATCTGCTCATCCAGCTTCTCCTCTAATGGTATGTCCTGAAGCTCCATAACACGTCCTGCAGATGCAAGAATGGACACTACTCTAGGAATCTGTTGTGCCAAACTCATTACCGGCGCCTGCACTCGGTTCACCAAAGTAAGAAATACTGTCATCGTACCGTATGTAATGACTTTTCTTGAAATCTGCAACGCTCCGTATGTAAATGCCGCTATATATCCTGTCTGAAATGCCATAGACATGACAGTAGAGCTTACTACACCCATCTTGGTCCTTTTATATACCCAATGAAATCTCTCTTCTCTCAACTGCACCAAACGATTGGTAGAATACTCTTCGTTTGCAAAAGATTTCACAATCAAAAGATTTGCCAAGCTTTCCTGTAAAAAGGAACGATATGCAGCCTCTGACTCCTGAACCTTTACTTGAAGCTTTTTCAGCTTTCTTCCAAGCCACAAGGAAGACAACGCTGCAACAGGTGCTATCATAAGTGCAAAAACTGCCAAAATAGGCGAATAACTGAACAAGGTAAAAAATACCAATAACAATTCGATAAACAACTGAATAATATTAGGAATCGTTCCTATGATACCATCTGCAATATTTCCCGCATCGCTGGTAAGTCTAGTCATTAAATCACCTGTATGATAACGCTTCACATCCATCCAATGTGAACAAATAATCTTCTCATAGATTTGCTTCCTAATACCAAAGGAAAAGCGCTCTGTAAGCATTGCATTCATTAATGTTGAAATCACCGATACCACTTCAAGACCGACTACCAATGCCAAATAGCCACCAACTAGTATAAAGAACGAGTTTCCTGCTGTTGCACTATCTATAATGCGCTTTGATAGGGTAACCATTACTAGTGATACCACTGTGCTTAACAGATTAAAGCACATCATGAGTGATATTTTACCTGCATATGGTTTTGCATATCGCATCAACCACTTGGCATATTGATATTGATTTCCTCTGTCTTTCCATAATCTCTTTAGTTTATTCATCTCTCAATCCTTCATCTCTCTATTATTTTTCTTATTTAAACCATATCAGTATATCACATTCACCAAAGAAATCCATACATATATCCTATCTTTTCTTACAAAGTTTCATAAGTCTTTTTTCCTATTTTATTGACTTATTTAACAAAAGCATATATAATATCCATGATTATAAAATTGAGAGAAGAAGGGACAATACATATGATGAGTGAAAACACAAAAGTTCACCTTATCAAGCAACTAGATGTTACAGACTTATCAGGTGAGAAAGTAATGATTGATTTTTCTACAGGAAAATATTTTTTATTAAAAGGATCTGCAAACGATATCTGGGACATGCTTTCAAATGATATTACCGTTTCTGAAATAAAGAATTCCTTAATGGAAATATATGATGTTGATGAAGATACTTGTATGACATCTGTTCAGGGCTTTCTCTCACAGATGCAACAAAATGGATTTATAGAATTACAGAATTGCTAAAAAATGGAAGCGATAGCTTCCATTTTAAATTGTATGCAATACTCATTCTATTCCAAATTCAAATAAAATATTTAAATATAATATATAAGGTGTGAATTATGAGTGAATCAAGAGTAACTAATGTAAAAAGAAATGCAGCTTCGTCTATTTTTCAAAATATACTAAATATCTTTTTAGCATATATTTCAAGAGTTATTTTTGTCCAAATTCTGGATGTCAGATATTTAGGAATTAATGGACTTTTTTCTAATATAATAGCAGTCTTGTCTCTCGCCGATTTGGGTATGGGAACTGCTATGATGTACAGTCTTTATAAACCTATTGCTAATCATGACAATGAAAAAATAGCTGCGTACATAAACTTTTTCAAACGTATCTATATATCTATTGCCTGTGTTATATCACTAATAGGTATAGCTTTAATACCATTTCTCAGGTATATTGTTAAGCTGGAACAACCACTTGAACATTTAGAAATATACTATTGTTTATCTTTAGCCGAGGTTGTTATTTCATATTTATTCGTATATAGAACCACATTATTGTCAGCTGATCAGAAAAATTATATTCTAAACAAATATTCTAATATTGCTAAAATTACTATATTTTGCTTGCGCTTAATTATTTTATTTGCATTCAAAAATTATTTCTTATATTTATTAGTTGCCATTATTGTTAATTTAGGCAATAATATTTTGATGAACCACATTACTGTGAAAATGTACCCGTTCCTTAAAACAGCTAAATCAGACTTGGAACGAAATGAAAAAACTGCACTATGGCAAAATGTCAAAGCATTATTCTTTTATAAATTGGGGTCTGTATTACAAGGAAATGTTGATAATATATTAATTTCTGTTTTTGTTGGAACAATTTATGTTGGTTATTATTCCAACTATTCCATGATAATAACATATATTGTTTCTTTTGTATCAATTGTTTTTTCTTCTGTTAAAGCAACACTGGGTAACTTAATGACTTCCGAAGAAAACAATGAAGCGAAAAAATTACATATCTTTAATGTCATGGAATTAATTAATTTTTGGATTATTACTTTCTGCTCTGTTTGTTTTATTTCACTTTTTCAGAGTTTTATTGAATTAAGCTATGGAAAATCATACTTAATTGAACTACCTGTTGTTGTTTTGGTAGTAATCAATTTTTACACCTGTAACATTCGGCAGACCATGTGGGCTTTTCGAGAAACAACTGGTATTTTCCAACAAACCAAATATATTACAATGGTAACTACCTCTATTAATTTTATTCTATCCCTTATACTAGGATATTTTTATGGTATGTTTGGAATTATTTTGGCTACTATCATCGCTCGTCTGGTATATGCTTGGTGGAAAGAACCACAGATTTTATTCAAAACGCAATTTAAGAAAAGTGCACGAATCTATTACACAAGATATATTATTCGCTTATGCCTTTGCTTCTTTATTTGCTTTATTAACTATAAACTGTGTGTCCTTCTTCCAATTAATAATCTTGTTTTTAAATTTATTGTACAAGTCGTTATATGTTGTATATTCCCAAATCTTGTTTTATTACTTCTCTATGGAAGAACTGAGGAATTTTCATATATCGTCAATACTTTATTTAAATCCAAATTAGCTTTGGTAAAGAAAGGAAAGAATTAATGGAATCAAATTACATTCGACTTAATTTATGTGAAAAAGTAAATAACAAAGTAATTTATCATTATGAAGTTAGTGACTCCTTGAAACATTTTTTCAATCTAAATGAAGAAGCTTTTATTGAATACACCTTTGAATTGACCAATATACCGGATAGCATTATAGCAATTCCTTTTGTGTGCAACGTACTACCTATCATTTGGTTAACAAATTCTACTTTAGAGGTGCATACTTTAGACAAAAACTTCTTAAGTCATGTAGATGAAATAAAACAGGGATATATGCAAATGTATCCTTCCTTATGCTTTCAGGGAAACATCAAAACAATGCCTGAATCAAATTATGTACCCGAAAGCAAAATAAATGCTGGTTGTTTCTTCTCCGGTGGAGTTGATGCTTATACTACCTTGTATAGACATGTAGATGAGGCTCCTGCCTTACTCACTATATGGGGCGCTGATATTGATATTTCAGACACAAATGGGTGGCAGATTATTGATAGCTTTAACAAAAAAGTAGCTGAACAGCTTTCACTTACTTATTTTCCTATTAAAAGTTCATTCCGCCGCCTTCTCAACTTTGGAGAACAAGGTGTTTCCTTGTTGTTAGAAAACACACCTTATGAATATTGGCACGACTTTCAGCATGGAATCGCCATTATTTCCCATGGCGCACCAATCGCTTATGCATATGGTATGGAAAAAGTTTATATTGCTTCTTCCTTTTCAGAACAACAAAAAGGCACCTATGTATGTGCAAGTGATCCTACTATTGATAATTATGTATATTTTGGAAATACTCAAACCATTCACGACGGATATGAATTAACTCGTCAAGATAAAATTGCTTACTTAGTAAATTATCCTTATTCTACAGAAAAACCAAATGTTCATGTTTGTTGGATTTCTTCAGGTGGGAAAAATTGTTGTCAGTGTGAGAAATGTTACCGAACAATATTGGAAATTGTATCTGAAGGCGGTAATCCAAATGAATTCGGTTTTATATGGAATGATGCAAGTATCAAAAAATGCAAACGCAAGCATATGATAGAAATGCTACTTCCACAATATCGAATTACATCCTACTATTATCCAATCATGAATCGAATGAAAGAAAATAATATCAAGGATATTGATAAATATGAATGGCTATTTCGTATTAATTGGGATAAATTTAATGATTATCCTTGTAAAAAAATGTACCATTGTATCATTTCCTTATTAAAATCCATTAAAAGAGGACTAAAGAAATTTATATATTCTAAGTGATGGAAGCTTTCTGCTTCCATCTTTTTTCATTTTGTGCTATTGTAAAAGTATGTATATATGCACTAGTATTGGAGAGTGAACAAATGATTAAGAAATGTAAGAAACACATTCTATGTAATATTATATTGTCTGCAATATTATTGTTCGCCGTTGTGTTTGCAATAATATTCCATAAATCCAGTTATCCTTTCGAGCTTTCAAAGCTTCTTCAAGCTCGTATCAACGGTATCTATCATTCATCCTCGATTACTGCTGATGAGTTTATTGCTGATTTCACGGTAGGATGGAATCTTGGCAACTCCTTAGACAGCTGTACTGACGAAGCATATCGTAGCCATGGTACTCATCCCGTAGCTTCTTATGAAACTGCCTGGGGGAATCCTAGCATAACGAAGGAATTCATTGATTCTGTCGCCGCATCTGGTTTTCGTGCAATACGAATACCTGTGACATGGTATTATAACACTTATGAACAGGATAATCGCTTATATATCAGACAAGATTATCTCCAACGTGTTGCCGAGGTTGTTCAGTATGCTCTTGACAATGATATGTATGTAATCCTGAATTCACACCATGATGCTCCCATTCTGTGGGCTGATATGAATGATATAAAAGAAGTATCTAATAATGCAGTTTACTTATGGGGTCAAATTGCTACTTATTTCAAAGATTATGATTATCATCTAATCTTCGAAAGCTATAATGAACTCAATACCAAAAACGATAGCTGGGTTTATTCCGATGGGGCTTCTAATGCCACAAATATTCTAAATCAGTTATTTGTAAATGCCGTAAGAGAAAGTGGTGGAAATAATACAGACAGAGTCTTAATCTGTGGTACCTTTCTAAATGGTACCTCTGAGGAAATACTAAGCAGTTTCGTTTTGCCTTCTGATTCCGTAAAGGATCGTTTACTTGTTGAAGTCCACTGTTACGATACCGCTTATGATCAGTCTATTGATACACTCTTTCAGCGTTTGGATGATTTTTCTAAACAGCAAAGTGCACCGGTTATTATTGGCGAATTCGGTACTACCAAGGAATATACTCCTTCCGGCTATCGTGGCATTCATGCCGGGAACTTTGTATCACGTGCATCAGAATATGGTTTTAAATGCTTTTGGTGGGATGACGGCACTACTTATCAGCTCTTTGATAGAAACTCCGGTTCTATTGTTGAAAAGGATATTTATGAAGCTCTTATGAACCCTGTTTCCTATGAGACTGAGATTCTTAATACCTATCACTTTAACACAATCAATGATTTTTCTTATGCCAGACTCAATACTAGTAACGGTTCTTTAGAAAAATCATCCACTGGAAGCCTGACTCTTAATGTAAATAGTCAAGGACTTGCTGTTCTTCCTGACACTGGTTACCGTATTACGCTTCATACCAAAGAAAACGGAGACGGCATAAGAATATCAGGTATTGCTTTTTTTAATCAGGAAAACCAATTCATATCCTATACTTCCACTCAGAATCAAACAGTATATGATATTGCATCACCTGAAAATGCAGCTTATATGAAAGTATCCATTCACAATCCATGGGGGTATCGTTTTAAGTATCAGTACCAATCATATCTAAAAAATGGCGATCTAGCTATGGAGATTATCTCTTATAGAAAAACCTCTTGAGCATTTGCTCAAGAGGTTTTAAAATGCCTTAAATCTGGCTACTGTACTATATCCTTTTCCTGTTCCACCTGTTACATATAACTGCCCACAGCGCGACCATGCATGCGCTATCATATTTCCATCTTCTAATGCGACTCCCATATAAATAGTAGAATTAATTCCTCTTTTCATAAGTATCTTTCGAGCAGTCAGAGCACGTACAAAACATTTTCTCTTTAATGGCAAATGCTCTGTTACCCTGTTTACATGAAAGCCTACCAGCTTAGCAAGCTTTATCGTTTCCAGCTCTTCCTCTGCAACAGATTCTTCACCACGTATTCCCATCATCTTCTCTATTTTAGCCATTGGCAATAGCAAGATACATAACCTATAATATGCTACATAAATGTATACGGTAATTGTCATCCATTTCTCACCATTATATTTCATAAAATCAATGACACGTCTTATCATAGTGGCTCCTATCCTAATAAACCAAGCTTATCCATCAAATCAATTCTATGTTCAGCAACATTAAGCTTTTCACTTGCACTATACCAATTATTTGATTTCGTACGATAATTAATCAGATACTTTACAGCCTTTTGTACCCAAGCTACTGGTAGCAGAAATGGACACTTCTTCAAATATGGATAATACTCCTGTATATCTTTTGCCCTTGGAAATATGACGGCTAGCTTTCTTCCTATTTTTCCTTTTGAACTACCTTTTTCCCCGGTAAAATATGGAGTCATCATTCCAAGTATCTGCCAGCTGTCGCTCTTATCCTCATACATCACTCCGCCATTAAACAGGTCAATCATGAACTCATAGAACTCATTTCCCATAGACATCTTTCTATTTTCTAGAATCACCCTATCCATTCCTAAAAATTCAATACAAATGGCAAATAAATAATGTGCAAATTTCGCATAATCAAGCTCTTCCAAGCGTTTCCACATACGCTGATAATCTATGTATTTACCATAAGCATCTACATAAAGCGTTATATCTGCCAAGTACTTCATTCCTACGCCTTCTAATGAGAAATGTTTAATAATATGAAACAGTTGATAGATAAGATGTTCTTCATATCCTAAAGTTGTTACTTCGAATCCACATGTTTCAAGCTTTATGAGCTTATCTGTATCTGTAAGCCCAAAGCTCTTTAAAATATCCAGTCTCTTTCCTTCATAGTCCTCCCATAAACAGGAATGAAGTTCTATTGCATGTGGGAACTTGCTATATTGTAAAACGCACACTTCATTCTTGGAATGTTCTTCATTAATCACATAGCCTGCATTCACAAGAACCTCTATCGCTTTCTCTCGATATTCATAATCTACAAAAATATCTGTATCACAAGAGCTTCTCTGAACATATTGCGGATATAAATCTGCAAGAACACAGCCCTTAAATATTACGAATGGGAGTTTATTCTCTTTTGCAAGTGCAAGAACATTTCGTATACATTTATATTTTTCATATTCGTAGATTACCTTATTAATGCCTATCTTCTGTGCTATATTTTCTTCTTTACGATAAACAGCATACTCATATATATTCGCATCCAATAAAAAAAGTTGACCATTTCTTTTTGCTCTTTCCCGAATCTGTTTACTTTCAATATCCTGATACTTCGCTAATGTTTGCTCTTCCAATTGTTCCTTTTTAATAGCACATCGTAATAAATACATGTACAATTCCCATTCTCTTGTAATATTACTCCGTTCTTCTGACATTTTCTCACTCTCTCCCACTCTCGATAAACCTTTCGTAATGATTCACTTCCTACATCATTACGTTATAAGAACCTATCTATTACTATATTAAGTATAACGAATATTCTATCAAAACACAATGGTGAATACAACAGAAAAAAGCGTAAGCAATGCCTACGCTTTCATTTTTTTCTGTTATTCAAAAGAATTAGCTAAGAACGTCTTCTGTTTCACCAGATGGAGTTTCCCATCTATCCTTATCTTCGTTCCACCATACTTCGCCATCCTGTGTCTTGTTATACTTAGGACCACCTGCTGTTGCAGTAATCTCTAATGTTTCCATTGTAGCATTTTCCCATGTCTTCTTCATAGTAATCATTTCCTTTCAAATTTAATTCTTTTATATCATATCATCTTTCATCCCTTTTTCAAGCTTTCTAACAAAATTGTTATAAATAAACATTTGTTCTATTTAGCTATAAAAATCTTCCATCCGCCTTTCTCTTGATTATATAATCAAGTGTCATTGCCGTATAAGCAAGTCTAAGGATTTCAAAGTTCTTATCCGGAGCATCAAAGCTTTTTAATTTTTCTAATTCTTCCATTGCTTTCTCTACATCAATGTACTCTGAAGCAACAGGATGATTAAATATGGATTGCATCTCCTCATATACACGCTTACCTGCCTTCTGCATTCGTATTACGGTATCAGCACTTTGCAAACCATAATGTCCCGGTTTTGTCACATGCACCGGTAACTCATTCGATAAATATTTTCGTACCATTCGCCTTGTTATTCCTTGACTCGAATAGCAGGCTACGGGATAACTCATACAAAGCTCTATTAACCTCTTATCCATAGTCGGATCTCTTAATATAACTCCTGTTGCCAGGGAATGCCTGGTTTGTGTTTCTCCTATCTGATAAAAAACTTTCTCATTCTTGATTAACTCTTTGGCTTTCTTGACATTATAAGATGCAAGCGCATATTTTTCATAATCCGCTTGAAAACGCTCTTCGAAATGATATTTTTTTATTAAGTCTCTTTTTACCAAAGAGTTTTCAAATACGCTTTCTATTTCCATAATATCTTTTTTCTTGAAACTGTCTCTCCATAATTGACTTGCTATTTTTACTGCTTTTCTTTTACTCACTCCGTATCTTTTACTATTTCCAATACATTCCTTAATAAAAGTAATCCAATGAAATTTTCGAATCAACTCATATTGATACACATCCGGAAAGCTATTTGATATCGTTACGTTACCGTAACCCCCCGTCAACATCATTCGTACTCCCATATCAAAGGATTTCTTCATTCCCTCTTTTATCCAGAGTAAGTTCTGCATGGATTTATACGGTATCTCCATTACTTTTAATTCTTCGATTCTATCATCCCAACTATTCCGATCTGCTAAATCCATGAATTTACAATCAATTTTATATCCTTTTTTCGCAAGAAATTCTTGTGTTTTTAATACCGCCTGACTTTCATCCGTAACATAATAATCACTCAATTTACTCGTGAAATCTCTTTCCGGAACTGAAGTAAACGAGGTCAGTTTCTTCCCTGTTTCAGTCATTTCCTTCGCTGCAAAACATGCTACTGATGTTGAATCCATTCCTCCGCTTAACAACATGGTCATGTTATCATTTCGAAGCAAACATTTTACACATGTACGAAAAAGCTCCTTAAATTTCTCTTCATATTCCTGATCCGTCTTAAACTTGATATTCTTTACGATCGGATTCCAATAACATACCTTGTCCATTTTGCCTGCTGTTATCTTAATATAGTGTGAAGCTGGTACTCTATATATTTCTGCATAAGGTGTTTCTTCATATGATAGCGCCATTGCCATATTATCCATTGCAAGAAAATCTGTTATCCAAGTATCATTTACTTCCTTTGCGCCGGTTGCCTTTACAATAGGCTCTATCAGCGTTGAAAAATAAATGGTATCTCCTTGTATATGATAATGAAGACTTCTTGTCCCAGTTGCATCCGCAACAAGAAACAGTTCCTTTTTATTCTTATCATAATATACAAAAGAATAAGCGCCTAATAACTCATTTAGGCATGCTTCCTTATATCTATGAAACATTTCAAATATTATCTTTCCATCCGAAATGCTTCCATCATCTTCTGAAATCCCTAAGCGTTTTAGCAATTCTTCCCTATTATCCAAAACAACATCTGCTGTAAAATATATTCCATTTTCCATATCAATTATTGGTAGTTGCTCTTCACATGCCTCCGGCGTAAAGTATTGAATTCCACAGCCAATGCCTATTTTCTCTTCCGAAAAAAATTCTACTCTATCTATGACACAATGGTTATATGCACTTCTTAGCTTTTCTTCTTTTTCCTCAATATTTATCATTCTATCCTGAGTAATCACACCCCATATTGCTGACATATATCTCATCCTCTCTCAATATACAAATAAAAACAACTCTACTTTATCATGTTTAATGCATTAACGCAAATAAATCATTTTCTATAGAGTTGTTTTCTATTTATTTTCTATTTATTTATATTGACTGTTACCTTTTTTCCTCTCGTATTCATATAATACCATGTGCCATTTTCATAACACAATTCTCCTACGATATCATGCACCTTCCAATTGGTATATGATGTATCTGCTGATACCGTTCCTTCCCATCCATAATGTCTGTTATTACCGCCTGCCAGATACTCCGCATCTGTTCTTAATAAAAATGTATGTGATACTTTTCCAGCTATTGAGGTTCTTGTATCAGCCCATGTCGGATCTGCATGATACCATTTTCCATTCACTTTTACCTTCACCCAAGAATGAGACATTTTCGATGAACTTACTAATCCACTTTCCACACCCATTTCCTGAAGTAACAGTACCATTGCTTTTGCATAGCCCGTACAAACCGCCTTACCTTCTACTAGTGCGCCACCGGCAATATAGCAAAGACGATCTCCCACTTGATAAGAACAATGGGTCACTACATAATCATGTGCTAATATTGTTTTCTCTAATTCTGTCATCCCTTTAGACTTTTTAACTAGATTTTCAACGATTTTTTTCAGACTCTGATATCGTTTCAAATAACCCGAATCTATATTTTCTATTTTTAATGTAAGAACACGGCCAGCACTATCTTTTGTTGTGCTATAATACATATTTGCACAACTTGCGTATGCAATTCTTCCTTCATTTTCAACTACTTCGTTATATAATTGGCTTACTTTTTCCCAATGATATCCGTACTTTGAAAAATCATGTGCCTTTGTATCTCCTGTTGTTAGCAAGGTAAGCAATTCTTTCTTAAATGTTTCTTCATTTCTAACGCTTGGAGCCGTCGCATTAGAAGACGATCCATACACTGGCTTACTTACTATTTCTCCAAAAATAATATTTCCACTTGAAGCATCCTCTTTTGTTGCCTCTTCAATTGCAGTACAAGTTCCACTATAGTAAACATATTTCTTATTTACTGCGTCATACATACAAGCCTTGTTATTTTTATCTAATGCAGGAAGATATTCTGCAATTAAAGTACCTTTATCATTCCATACACGAAAACTTGCAATTGTTCCTAAGAAATTTCCAAATGTTAACGCCGATGTACCTTTTATTGTCTGATAGGTTGCATTTTGCTTCTTTACATCATTCACGTATGTTACATTTTTCTTCTGTAAAACTACAATTTCTTCATTAACCTTCGGAACATAAACTTTATCATTGTACCATCCATGCTTTGCATATAAACCATTTGCAGCTTCATTTCTTAAGGTATGTACATTAGATGTATATAGATTTCGATATTGATTCAATGCAGACAGTGTAAAGGCGATTTCAACCGAATAATCCTGATTCAGCTTGATATTCGTGTCAAATGTACCACCATTTAATTTCAATCCATCTACATATTTGACTGTTCCTGAACTACTACTTGTGTTCTGTCCAAGTTCTACACTGTCACTTGCTTCTACTTTTATATTGGTATCACTGCCTGTCGTTGTTCCTGTAGAAGAGCCTGTAGTTGTACCCGAAGATGTCTCTGTTTTGTCAACGTTCTTTCCCGCTGTGCAAGATCCGGAATAATACTTATATTTTCCAGTAACCTTGTCATACATACATGGCTTCTTATTTCCATCTAATGCCGGAATATAATCTGCTACGAGTGTACCACCACTGTTCCAAATCTTAAATTCTTTGATAGCTCCTTTAAAATTACCGAATTTCAGTGTCTCCTTTGATGTTATATTTTGCAACGTAGCTGTTAAAATTTTATACCCATTTATATATGTAGTATTCTTCTTTTGCAATATAGTGACATCCTTATTCACTGCTGGTGCAAAAACCTTTTCGTTGTACCATCCATGTTTGATATATAAACCCCTTGACGCTTCATTTCTCAAAGTATATGCATCAGAATAAAATAAATTCTTATATTGTGTTAATGTAGAGAGTGAAAATGTCATCTGAAGCGAATATGCTTGATTAATCTTAATCCCTGTATCAAAATTTCCACCTGACAAGATAATACTTTTCAATTCTGTAGGTGTTGATGCAGCCTGTACGGTAGGTATTCCTGACATCACCTGTGTTACAAGCAATACACATAATAAAAAGTTACAAATGGTTCTCTTTAGCTTTGGCATATTATTTCCTCCTTGATTCATGCCTGAATCCAAGGATTTGTATTTGATAAAAAAAAACCCTTCATAATTGTGAGGGACTTTTACCAAATCATCCCTGGCAACCGGCTGTCATTGTAACACTTACGAAATAATATTTCAATAGTTTTTTCAAACTTTTGTAATATTTACATAAATTTTACTTTAGACCCTATGGCTTTGCGTCCTCATCTTTCGATAAGTTTGCCTTTTTCAGTTACTTGCTTATAATATTATTATATTAACAAACTTCTTTTTTGTATGTAGGAAAATAGTACTGAAAGCACGCTTTTCGTATGCTTTTCTAACAATTTTATCAATATGCAAAAAAAGAGTACTCTTTCAAGCACTCTTTTTCACTGTTATGTATAATATCATTCATCATTTGCACAGTATATGCATAGCTTCTGCTTATAAAATAGTAATGCTAAAAATTCGCATATATGAAAGGATTGCTATATGCATATGACATTGCTAATATTAGCCCTATCACGGTAAACAAAAATACCATATTACGAAATTTCGCTAAATCCTTAATAATATAATATCCTTTTATTTCATACAATTCCCTTTGCTTACTCTTGTTCTTAACAACCGCCACCATTGTTGCAAAGAATACTACCAATAATACTACAATAGCCCAAGTGGAATAAAATGCTACCCCATCACTCCAAGCAACAATTCTTATCAGCAATCTTTTTATTACGTTCAGATCTGATATTCGGAAAAAGATCCAACAGAAATTTGCATATAGAAAAGTGCAAATAACACCAACGACGTAGCCTGCTTTCGTTGGAACATAATCTTTTCCTATGCCTTTTATCTTCATATAATGCTTATGTATACACAATGCCACACCATGAAGCAAGCCCCATAGTACAAAATTCCATCCAGCACCATGCCACAGGCCGCCTATAGCCATCGTAAGGACAAGATTTATTAATGTCCTTGCATAACCTTTCCGATTGCCTCCTAAGGAAATGTATAAGTATCTCATAAGCCATTCCGACAATGTAATATGCCATCTTTTCCAAAATTCCGTAACATTTCTTGAGAGATAAGGCAAATTGAAATTTTTCGGCATATCATAGCCTAAACACTTTGAACAGCCAATCGCAAGGTCTGAATAACCCGAAAAATCCAAATAAATCTGCATTCCATATCCCAGCACAGCCAGCACTAGAGTTGGCGCATTATACATTTCCACATTCGAATATACAGCATCTACAAAAACGGCTATATTATCTGATAATACATTTTTCTTTACAAGGCCAAAAACAATAATCTGAAATCCTTCTGATAGACTAGCAAGCGTAATCCTTCTATTCTGCTTTATCTGTTCAAAAAAACTATCTGCTGCAATAATCGGTCCCGCCGTAAACTTTGGGAAAAATATCATATACAACAATACATATAAAAAGTTCTTCTCTGCTGTATATTTTTTACGATACACATCCATCATATAGCCTATCGCAGAAAATGAATAAAACGAGATTCCTATTGGAAGGATTAGCTCTATTCGTTTTACGGAAAGTCCAAAAAAGTTGAATGTATCTGCGAAAAAACCATAATACTTAAAAATCCCTAAACATATTAATACTACCGTTTCTCCTAATATAATCCAGCTTTTCTTTTCTGTTTTTTCAATTTGGATGGATATAAAATATACAAATACTGCTTCTGATATTACAATAGCCGCAAAACGCCAATCCTGCCATCCACAGAAAATAGCACTTACAATTACAAGAACTATACTTTTACTTTGCATTGAGACGCTCTGGCTAAACTTATCTAAACTCATCATTACCAAAATACATGTTATAAATAAAATATAAAACGCTATGCTTGTAAATCTCACTTTTCTCCACCCATTTCTTCTGTCATTATCCTTTGATATAGCTTCTCCGCTATCATCTGATGTCCGTATCGATTTAAATGTCCTTCTCCCATTTCTGTATTTTCAAAACCTCTTGGGAGAATATAGTCCTGCTTATATGCAGATAAAAATGACTCCTCCATGCTTACCATACAAATCTCATTTTCTTCACATAGTCTCTGCCATATTTCAAAATACTCATCATTTGTATCTGTATATGCTGTGCCATCTTTTCCTACCATTACATTGGGATGATATAAAAAAACTAGTTGTACTCCATAACGCTCAGCTACTTCTTTTGCTTTTTGCATAGTACTCGTTAATTGTTTTATATATTCTTTCTTATCTTCTGTTTGTACTTTCTCTACCACCTCTTTTGTACTTTTATTGTCACTCATCATGTTTTTCATCTGACTCATAGCAATCTGAAAATACGGCACCTTTTTCAACATCCCCATCACAGGAGAAACTACCTCTCCAGCTTTACCATATTCGTCATGATTGAGTTTTTCTAGCTTATCAGTATCAAATTTTGAATAAAAGCTTTCTATGACCACATACTGTGATGGACGAAATTCCTCTAATGCACTTTCCAAATTTCGCATACAATAATACCATTCATGTCCATACATGCCAATATTATACGCTGTCATTTCTAATGACGACTGCAGACTTTCATTCAAAATCGCAACATAATTCTCTTCCGGAAACACATTATAACCTAAGGAATGAGAAGACCCCATACAAAGAACATTTATCTCTGAAGGAATACTCATATTATTGTAACCATTTGCATCAATTTGCGTTCTTCCAAAGCCTTCTCTCATATTATATCCGCAAAATCCTGCGGGGAGCTTATAATCCGTTGAACCTGACTCACAGGTTATATTATATGGAACAAAATAATAAAAATATGTTGCAATATTTAGTATAAAAAATGCTACAATACCCGCAACTACTACTTTAAAAAACCACTTAACAATCTTTGCTTGCCTTTTCATGATGTCTCCTACCTATTGACTGCCAGTTTTCTGCTTCACATATTTTTTACCAAAATTATACGATTCTTCTCAATCAAATACATGAAATTATTTTTTTCAGTTCTGTATACTTTTCCAAAATATCCAAATTACTATAATAACAGTTTTTCTTTTCTAATATTTGTGGAACAATCTGAGCTATGTCATCTATTTTCTCTACATATTTAACATATTGACACTCTCTTATCCACTGATAGATTCCTTTTACTTTTCCATTTGTATTTCCAAGAGCAATGCAAGGCGTTCCGGCTAACATCGCAAATACCATTCCATGTAATCTATCTGTTACTATCAACTTTGCTGATGCAAACTGTTCCAGTTTCTGACCAACAACCTCATTTCGCTCTTCTCTATCTATAATCTTATCAATAACTGTATCTGTATGTTCTATTTCATTCCCGAAATAGAATTTCAATATTGATAAAATCTGTTCATTATCCGACTCAGATAACGCTTTTTCACAATCGCAACGAAGACATGTTATTACTCCTCTCCGCTCTTTACTATGTGATATCTCAGTCCTATATCCCAATACCATGTCAGGTACACTTAATACCCTTGCATTAGGAAATAACTGCTTTCCCATTTCATAAGAAGCCATTTCTCTTGCGCATATGATTAAATCTTTATGCGCGTTATATATTTCTATACTTTCCTGCTTTACCTGATTTCCCCATTCGGTATCCTCAAAGGTAATCGTCTGCGGAAGAATAACAATCCTATTATTCGGATAGTTCTTGATAACACCTCTAAGCATTTCTTCTTCATTAAACCACAATGTACCGATAAATCCACCACCATGAATAAAAATAGGTCTATTTCCTATCCATTTTTTAAACCATTTTGCTTTATACATGATAACGGAAGGAATTTCGATAATTGCTTTTTCTTTATCACACTCTGCAAATAACTGATACTCTGCTAATGCGATAGCTTGGTCTCCAAGATTTCCATGTTGCGGTGTTCCTACTAAAATGAAATAGTTCCCGGAAAACAACGTTCTTGCATTTTGAAGTAACCAGACTAAGTATCTTGCTATATATCCAAATATGCTCCATACAACTGCATAATAAATCCTTTTCATTGTTTTTGTATCCTCTCTTAAACTGCTATCTTAACATTACTATCAGCTTCTTAACAAGCCGTAGCATGGAAAGTCCTATATCCAACAGCATTGCATTTTTATATCTGTAAAAAAATACAATATATTTTTTTACTATATTATATGGTTTTTCTTTCATAATAGAGTCATATAACTCTAGCCCAAAGAATCGTTTAAGGTTTTCTTTTCTCTCTTTCATATGAACATGGCTATCCACATGATACATATTGTATATTACTTGGACACACATCGTCCCATAATAACTTCTTTCTTCTGCCACCTGCATAAACCCTGGTGCTCTTTGTTCTATCTGCTTATGTAACTGCCAGATTCTTTCTACTGTATAATCCATTTCCGGAACATATTTATTTGATAAGGATATCTCTGCACTTTCCCTATAATTATATAAACAATTCTCTTCTAAAACTATTTTATTAACATGCATCAGATATTCACATAAAAATAAAGTATCTTCTCCAAAATGTACATCCTTACGAAACGATAACTCGTTTTCCAGGATAATACTTTTTTTATATAATTTATCCCAGATATAATTGTATGACATGTAAGTCATTGCATCTTTATCCACTCCAACTGTCTTGACTGCATGTCCTACTACATTCTTTTGCACACTTCTCTCTTGTTCACAGTTCCTGGCATAATTAAACATCACAATGTCCGGTTCTTCCTTTAATACCCATTCATACATAACAGAAAGTGTATTTTTTTCTATCCAATCATCAGAGTCAACAAAGAAAATATAATTTCCTCTTGCATGCTCTATCCCCAAATTGCGTGCCGTTGCAACCCCTTGATTGCTTTGATCCACAACTGTTACTCTTTCGCACTTTTTTTCATACTCTCTCATGATAGACAAACTAGAATCTGTAGAACCGTCATTGACTAATATAATCTCATATTCGCACGATTTTACATCTTGATTCACCAAGCTATCTATACATTGATTCATATACTTTTCTGCATTGTACACTGGTACAATTATCGAAAATACGCAGTTCATCTATAACTCCTCTTCTACAACCTTCTAGATTTTTCACACTATCTTTCTTTCATGTTCACAATTGTATAATATAAAGCCGGGCTTATATAGTACACTAAATATCCTACACCTGGCACTGTCTTACCAAAATCTAAATATTTCATCCTATAAAAAGCCAATAACTCTTTTGATTTCTCTTTGCTTATTTTTCTGAGTTTCTTATTTCGCTCTATAATTCTATCCAAATATAACTTAGCATTCTTTTGCTCTAATCCTTCTATTCCTCTCTGTTGGAAAAAATTTAAGCGAGCCTCATATGCTTCATATATATCCCTATTAGCCAGATAGTTTTCATTCGTTGTTATACTATTTTCATTATAAAAATAATAGTATAATGCTTTTTCCAATAAAATTACTTTACTAGCATTACACATAATTTTATATGTAGTAAACTCATCTTCATTAATTTTCCCCACCGGATACCTAATATCAGCAAGAACCGTACGTCTGTAAAGCTTATTCCATGCAACAGTATACACTTCGCCATCTGCACCATACAGATTATCCAAGGCATCCATTTTTTTCATCTCTTTTATATTTGAAATACTTTGCTCATCATCACTTGCTGCTAACTCACCACTAAATCTTGTATATCTGCATATTGCAATATCTGCATCTCTCTTCATCATTTCCGTTAACAGCATCTCATACATCTTATCTGATACGTAATCATCTGAATCTACAAATCCAATATAATCCCCAGTTGCAATTTCCAAGCCGGAATTTCTTGCTCCTGAAAGACCACTGTTACTCTGATGAATTACTTTAATTCTCTCATCTTCCTGCGCATAACCATCACACATCATCGGGCAAGAATCCGGTGAACCATCATCCACTAAAATAATTTCTAAGTTATTATAAGTCTGCTTGCGCAAAGATTCTACACACCTGTTCAAATATTTTTCTACCTTATACACAGGTACTATAACACTGATAAGCGGTTTTTGTTTACTACATTCTGACATTTTTGCTCCCTCACTACTTCGTAACACTATCTATTTGGTCTAATAATTTATCCGATACTCCACTTCGAACCTTACGGCAAAACAATTCATCCAAACTCATCAGTTTATCATAATCCTTTTCCGTAAACGTCACAACACCTTCATCCGGGAATTCAAAATAGTGAATATTTCGCCAATTCACAAGCCATCTTTGAACGGGCTCATCATATTTCACACATTTTGTTTTAAATGCCGAATTATGCACTATGGTATGAAAATATTCTTCATCAGGGAATTTGATATGTTTCATACGCTGATCAAACTTCGGATGTTTTTTTCTGAATTCTACCATATATTCTGCACATTCTCTAGTTACAGCCCATTGTGCTGTTCCATAATATAACTCTATTTCTTTTCCATTTTCTTTATGTACACCATTAAAACCTATTGTAGAGATGCTTTTTAATGCATTGATACCATCCCATAGAAGCTTTACTGGTTTTGAATGCTGTGTAAGATAAAAATCCTTGTCTCTTGAATTATAGATTTTGTACTTTTCAGCATAGTGCCAGTCCTTTGTTTGAGCAATACGACATCCTCTAATATATTCTGTTCCTTGGTTCTTCTCAAAAAACGCTTCTATATACTGATTGGACTTGATTGGATAATCCAAATTCTGCATGGTAACTACATAGTCATACTGTCTTGGACTTGCTAATGCCTCTTCCAACAATGCATACGTTGCCAAAATTGCATGATAACCTCCCCAATAGACCTTGTGCCTATTTTCAAGGAAAAATACCTGTTTATTATCCTTAAGCAATTCCTGAAATGGTGCGATATCAGACTTCGCATCCACATGGATATACATATCAAAATTAGGATTTTCTGTTAACTTATTCGCTACTCTTGCCACAATCTTTGGATCCGTATGGCATAGATTCAAAAATGCAATTCTCATTCTTCTTAGCTCCTGCTAAATTCATAATGTACCAGATGCAAAAGTGTTGTTGCAAAAAACAACATTCCATACATCTTTTTCTTTAATAATAAAAACGGAATTTTCTTAACCTGAAGCTTACACTGTATATGATAGTCTCTAACCGACTTTTCAACCTCCGGAAGCTTCGCATAGCTAAGATACAACTGATATCTCTCACGATAACTATGGCCTTCTATCTTTTTTGACAATAAAAATGCCATCTCAATTGCAGACATTACTACAGTGCCTCTCCATGTAGCATCGATATCGATATTGCGACGCTTTTTGATATCCGCTGTGAGTTCCAGTCTTGCAGAAAGTTGATGCAACTTTCCTTCTAGTTTCTGCAACGGCTTTTTCTCATACACAAAAATAGTAGATGTCTCACGTGTTACCAGATAGTAATAACACTTTTGTTGTATATAACACCTTTTTGCAAAACTAAGATAGGTTGCAATAAAGAGCGTATCTTCACCAACTTTAAGATTTGGAATAAAACGGATATTGTTTTCTTTAATGATTCTTGCACTGGTCATCGTTCTCCATAATGCCGGATTCTCTACATATAATGCATCAGGCTTATGATTTAACCAATCATTAATCTTATCACATGATAATCCGATAAAAGCAGGAAGGACTTCTTTCACAATAACATCGTTTTCATAAATCGCCTGCTCAAATCTTGGATAACAAGTTTCCTTTACTTTTCCATCTTCATATCTGTGGTATCCATAAACAACTGTATCAGCCTGTTGTTCTTTTGCAACCTTATACAACTCTTCCATCGTATAAGGCTCCATAAAATCATCACCATCGAAAAAAAGAAAATACTCTCCACTTGCCACTTCGATTCCTGTGTTTCTGGCAACGGAAACGCCTTCATTCTCTTTATGGATAATTCTTATTCTTGCATCCTTTGCTGCATATTCATCACATACATCTGCTGTACGATCCGTAGAACCATCATTTACAACGATAACTTCATAATCCTGAAAAGTCTGTGCCAAAATGCTATCCAGACATTTTCCCAAATAATTCTCAATATTATATACTGGTATTACTACACTCAACGCTACACTCATGTTGTTCTCCTGACTTCCCTTGCTTCTTTAATCTCTGCTTCTCTTCATACATCTCATACATTCGCTTCCCAACAAACAAGATTGGAAAACAAAGTACCGCATTGATTGCATACTGTTCCATGATTGCATAAAAAGAATAACCGATCAAAAGCATATTCTCCACATTTCTTGTTATATCACGTTTTTTATCTTTCCCTACAATCACAAACGCTAATGAAAAAATAGGTAAAAATACTGCACCATAATACACTAATAAATAGATATAAGAATTGTCAAATACTAATGTATCCACCCAAAATCCTTCAAAAAACGTCGTTTCTGGTAAATGCACTCTCTTGTTTCCTAGCCATGCAATCCCAAAATTTTCATATACAAACGACCCAAAGATAAGTCTTCCTGTAAAAAAATCATTCAGCCACAAATACATTTGCTTTAAAGGAGCCGGCATAGAGGTAAAGCCGATCGTAATTATACTAAAAAAGACAGAACAAAAAGCAAACAAATACTGTGAACCAAATTTTAATATGCCATACATTCTTTCTGGCGCTGCTCTTTCCAATAAAAATCCTAAGAGACAAATGCTCATCACTATCAAACTTGTATTAGAATCTGTGAACATATAAACAATATAATTTATTCCCCAAATTATAAGCAAATCTCTTTTTCTTAACTGGTCATAAAATGCATAGGTAAATTCTAACAATGCCCATCCCACATACATGGAGAAGGTATTCGCATGTCCCATATAAAAATAATGTCTGCGTACACCGTCTCGATACACATAATCTATCTCTTCCGGCGAAATAATTGCTGTAACGATATAAGGAAATACATGTAATAATATCATAATTAGCTTGATTACAGAAGTAGTTCGAAAAACCTTCTTCAAATCAACATCTTGCCCTGCTGCCACCCCACAAAAAGTAAATAGCAGGAAGAAATAATTCATTTTAAAAGAAATTAATGCAAACAATATTCCTATAATTCCAATTCCCAAAAGCATCGGCTTCGTAAATCTCTGTAGCAAAAATTTCCAGCCTATACATCCAAAAAAGATTAGCAGAAATAATGTATCCAACCATTCTGGCCTTTGAAACAAGGATGACGAATCCAGAATCAATTTAATCGATAAATCAACAAATGCCACTGTATATAGTTGTTGCTGCAATACCTTCTTTTCTTTCACTGTATTCTTCCTTCCTTGCATATTCTGTATTTTACAATTTCGCTTTTAATCCAAAATATCCCTTTAATATACCTATCTTTTTCTTCTTTAACAACCGATACTCCAACTTTTTCATTTTGGAATATATCTGTTCTTCCTTTACACTTTCCAAAATCTCTTTTACTGTCTCATTTTCTAATGCATCTTTATAGATTTCTATCAATTGTTTTCCATTATATATACCTGCATACTCACGAAACAGATTCGTAATCACTCTAAGATAATATACTTCCATTTGACCGTTAAGCTCTTGATCCGCATATTTTTCTACTGCTGCCTTATTATACTCATACAATATCTTGGTAAAATCCAATCTCTGTTTCATCGTATAACTTCTCATGGCACTTCCCGCTCTCTGCAAATAAAATAAAATCATTTCCTTGCTCATATAACAACTCTGACAATGCGCAAAATACTCTGCTACAAACAGAAAATCCTCACCAATCGGTAAGTCGCTACGAAAGCGGATGTTATTTTCCTCAATCAACTCTCTTAAAAACAGCTTTCCCCAACATGTATTGAAATCCGATGATGCATACATAAGGTTCCTTGCTTGTCTCATTTCTGTCGAAACAACTTCTTCAATTGGGAGAGGCTGTGGTATTATTTTCCCATTTTCATATAGGGTCAGATAACTAAATGCTACGTAATCACCATATCCCTTTTTTACAGCCGGAATAATATGCTCCCATGCATCTGCACAGAACCGATCATCTGCATCAAGAAACATGATATACTTTCCACTTGCGTGCTCCAAACCATAATTTCTTGTATCGGAAACCCCACTATTTTCTTTGTTCCATAATACGATTCTTGTATCCCGCTCCTGATACCGATGAATAATCTCCGCCGTATCATCCTTTGAACCATCATTTACGACAATACACTCCATCGCAATCTCATCCTTTGGACAAGTTATGACTCCTCTAAGACATGAAGCAATATAGTCCTTTGAATTGTATGTCGGTATAATTATACTCAAATCCATACTGTAATTACCCTTTTCCTATCCTTAACGTAATGCAAATACTGCTGAAAAGATTTTATATGTTACTTTATTTATACAGCGCATATATAATCCTCTCTTTGTTTTCAATTGTTTTAAATACTTATTTTTATGCCAATTCGGAAAATTCTTCTGCAAAGTATCCCAATTTTTCTGTAAGGCCTTTTCACGTTCCTTTTTATCAGCTATATGACACATTCTAGAAAAAGAACTGCATAAAAGAATTCTCGTATAGAAAAATTCTAATGCTTCCTTATATTCCTCATACCAATTCTGTTCAACATAGTAATCTTTGATGTGTTGTAGTACCTTCAGAATATCTAATGTCTTTAATGTTTGCTTATTATTTATCGAATCCCCTCGCTGAACATAGTAGATAGATGCTGCATCCACATACGAATACTTTCCAATATGAGGAACCAGCTTTACAAAGAATTCTACATCTTCATAGATACATCCCTTCGGAAATACAATCCCTGTATTCTGAAGCCATTCTCTTCGATATATCTTATTCCATACTACACTGCGTCCCATCATTAGCATCTGCTTCTTATCCTGAATGCGCTCTCCCACTTCCGTATCTATTGTTCCATCCGGAAATACGTGATGTAAATCGCATTCTACAATATCACTATTTTCTTCCTTCGCCTTTACATAAAGCTTTTCATACATGTCAATATCCACATAATCATCAGAATCTACAAATCCTATGTACTCTCCCGTTGCATACGGAATACCATAATTCCTTGCATCCGAAAGTCCTCCATTCGGCTTTGTAAGACTGATAATCTGTGGATATTTACATGCAAAGGAATCAATAATTTCTGCTGAATGATCTGTAGCTCCATCATTTACTACGATAATCTCTATATCCTGCAATGTTTGCTTTACCAATGTATCCAAACATTTAGCCAAATATTTTTCAACATTATATACAGGTACAATTATACTTACCTTTGCCATTTATTCATCCTCCCAATGCCTTTACTTTTTTGTAAAAACACTTACTCGATATATGGAATAATACCTAGTATCTCCTCTTCATCGTCCTCCAGGCACTGTTCCACACTCTTTATCTTATTAGAGAAAATAATACCTCCTACGATAATCATAATACTTATTGCAACGCCTGCTATTGCAAACAATACAATTGTTTTTATCATTCCTTTTAATCCATTGCTTGATAAACGAACTTCGTCCGCTTCATCTAACATCTGTATCTTATTATCTGCGGTTATTGACTGTATTTCCATAACAAATGCCTGTGCCACCGCATTTGCAATCTTCAAGGCTGACATTGGATTGTCTGAAAATGCCGCAATTGTCATTATCGTTGAAGATTTATTGTATGAAGTCTTTATAGCATTTCTAATATAGTCTGCTGTAATACCAGCTTCCCCTATCATAGCTTCTGCTCTCTCACACACTTTTTTACTTTGTATAATATCCGAATACCCTGACAACGCAGATGTTGCAATCGATATTTCCTGTGTTGTAGTTCCGTACACTGTATATACTGTAGCTTCTGCATAATAGGTATTGGTTACATTCTGCCATGATGCATAGAGAATTCCTACCAAAAAGAATAACAGTGTTACCATTGCAATTAAGAATTTGTTTTTCCACGTTTGAACAACTGATATTCTAATATAATCCTGCAATTTCATTTCTTCCTGCATTTCTTTTATCTCCTTCTCTTCTTTATCACAATCAGAATCACAATTGCAACTATTACAATTGCTGCTAATATCACGAAGGTCATACCATCAACGCCTTTGTCAACAGCTACTGTACCTTCTTGATTTAACTCAGCATTAGCTTCCACTACCTGAACATTATCACTAAAAATGTTTGTTCTATATGATTCTCCTTTTTCATCTTCATATACAAAATAGTAAGAAAAAACAATATCACCTGCCTGTTGACAATCCAAATACACCTCTGTCGTGCTCTTTTCTCCGCCTCCAATGCTATACAAATTTGTATCTGTCCATGTATCGTTTACTAATGTTTTCAATATAACATTATAAAGACTTTCTGAGCCTGTATTCTCATAGGTAAGGCTTATTCTTGCTTTTGTTCCTTTTGAAACAGACTTTGGAACTGTAGATGCAACAACATTCAAATCTCCTACCAGTCTTACCGGTAAAGATATCTCTATGTCATTATCCTGCTTCTCAATAAAATAATTATCATTGTATGAAACATTAAATTGTAAAGGTATTACATCTACTGAAATATCATCTGCCGCTTTTAAAGGTATTTTGATTTCTGTATTTTTTCTTGCGTATATCCTATTCACAAAAGCCTGATTTGTCCCACCGTACACAGGATATACAGACTTTGAAATATCCTCCATAGTAATCACTACGTTATAAACATCATAAAACTGACTTGTATTTCTTAACGTCAATGTAAGTTCAAATTCCTGTCCCGGGATTACCTCATCTTCACTTATGGCATATGATTCAATAATAACTCTTGGATTTTCCTCTCCGGTCGCATTTGCAGTTATTGGATTCATTCCTATTGCTACAACTACAAAACATAGCATAAGAAAAGCTTTTACGATTTTTTTCATATCATTCGCCCCTATTTTCTCTTTTTATCCTTACTGTTTTTATCTTTATTTGTTTTATCCACACTTGTTTTGACTGTATCTTCTTTATCTGTACTTGACTTTTTCTTACAATTATTAAGATGATTTACAATATCCTTTACAGGAACTTTTTCAAAAAAGCTGCTTTCTTTTTCATTTTCGCCATTGTTAGTATTTTCACGTATTTTTTTCATATCTTTGGCATGTTTCTTTACGAGAAGGTCCTTACGGAAATAGTCGTAATTCTTAACATAATGTCTATATTCCGGTAATTCCAACTTATTCAAAATAAGTCCTAGATATTTATCTTTGCATGCCTTAACTTTACTCTTAGCAGAGTCAAGCTGTTGTTTACTTGTTTCATTCACTGCTGCAACAAGAATAACATCATCTACAACAGACATCATAATACCTGCATCCGGTACTATTTCAATAGACGGAAAATCATAAATAACAAAATCATATTCGTCATTTAACTCTCCTACCAGTGTCTCCATCTCTTTTGTACAAAGCAGTCTAACCGGACTTCCTACATTATTACCACATGGAATGTAATATAGCTTATCAATATCAGTTGCAAATATTGGCTTTTCACCTTGCTTCATCAAATAATCAGATAGCCCATTGTTTACTTCCTGATTTAATCGCTTATATGTCATCCCTTTTCTGATGTCGCAATCTACCAGTACTGTCTTCCACCCAGCATTTGCCAAAGCTACTGCCATATTAATTGCTGTATGTGTAGTTCCACAACCTGCACTACAGCCAGTCAATAAAAAAGAACGATGGTTCTTCTCTCTTTTTCTTTGATACACCTTTACGATAACTTTATCTATCGCATCTCTCACAATTTGGCTATCACTTTGATAAATCTCTATCTTTGGTTCCATGTCATAAATCCTTTCCTAATTTTTCTTTAGATAATCACTAATAATACCTACTATCTTTTCTCGTTGCGAAACATAGGTTGCAAAAGGGAATGTTTTACATTTATCCAAAAGTTCCAGCAAGTCGTCTTCCTCATTACAACTCAAAACATATTTCTTTTTAGAAAAAGCATATGCGATTTCCGTTTGATGGTCATCGATATGCTCTCTATACTTTGCTAGCCTTGGATATACGATAACCGGTTTTTTCGCATTCAACGCACTAATAATAGACCCAACACCACTATGGGAGATAACTACATCTGCCTTTTGAATCATAGAGTCAAATTCTTCCTTATTCAAAAACTCTACGTATTCATACCGTTTTGGTAAATAATCAGAATATCCTATCTGTGCAACAATCCTATCCTCGATTAATCCCTTTTCTACGTACTGATCCAATGTTTTCAGCAATCTATTCAATTGAAATTTCTGTGTTCCCAATATCACAAAAATCATTTCTCTCGTCTCTCTCATCTCTTAATAATTACTAGAAAATACCGCCACCATAAACAGCATCCGGTACAAATTGTAGCAACTCTTCCCATTGTACAATGTACAAATCAGCTACTTTTTTCATCAACTTACCAGTCAGTGAACTCCCATCCACTCGCGCAAAAGATTCTATAAATATAACCTTTTTCTTCATCGCTTTTCCTATCACACAAATAGGAAACGTTGCTAGCGCTCCTGTAGAAATAATACAGTCGGGTTGCTCTTCCTTTAGAATTTTCGCCGACTCAATAAATAATCTTA
>JAFSCH010000090.1 GCA_017436865.1 Lachnospiraceae bacterium | reverse complement strand
TGGCTCTTGTCGTATAATACTCATGTAGCTGCTTGTATTCATAGCCATGTGATACTGCCGATTTCGCAGCCTGAAACAGCCAGTATCTTAGGCGTTTCCGGCCTCTGTGGCTTATTTTTGTCTGTCCTTTATGCTTACCTGAACTGCATGCTACCAGACTCATTCCACTTAATTTCTGGATTTCCTTTACATCATCAAATCTGCTGATGTCTCCCATTTCCGCCAGTATTCCAGACAGAATATTTTCTCCAACACCCCTAATTTCAAGAATGTTTTCCGCATGGGGTATCTCCAGACATTTCTCATGAAGCATGCTTTCAACCTCTGACAACTGTTTATCCAGTTTTACAATCTGTTCTGCAAACCATTTCACAGCTTCTCTTCCTGCATCCACACCATCGTTTAATCCAACACTTGAATTTGCATACTCCACAATTTCCTTGGCTCTGCTGTAGCCGCGTCCTCTAAGCTTCGCTTCATGCCAGATATCCTGTAAAGGCATAAACACTTTCGCCTGTTTCTTCCCTAAACAACCTATTGAAATAAAACTTTGAAAAATGACAATGCTCTGCAACATCCTCTACAGATATTTCCTCTGTGATATGCTCCATTATGTAGCTTATGGCTTCGTTAATTACTTCGTTCTTTATCATAGTGACCTTTCTTAGTGATTCTTGGAATAATCAAGGAACTCCTAACTGGAGCACATAGTTCAATATCTACATTCTACTCTTTGTATTCCGTGTCATGATAAATAGAAAATGCATTATTCGATATCTCGATATCCCGTCCATTCATCCACCTCAAACCCAAATTTTATGGCTTATACCAACCAATTACTTCTCCGTTCTGCAAAACATGACCCGACATAGCTTTTATCAAATCAGCCTTTCTTGAAGTTGTTGGCAAATCCAAAAAACAATCTAAACCATATACCGTAAAACGATATCTATGTGCCGCTTTCATAAAAGGTGGCTGCTTCGGACCTCTATACCTATTTTTCCCATAACCTACACCTTGTTTTGTACCATTCGCACATTCTGCACCATATGGAATATTTTCTGGTATTTTGCTTGTCACAGGAATATTCCAGATTAACCAGTGGTTTAATTCTTTTTTTAATGGCACATCTAAGTCGTCCATGATGATTGCTACTGACTTAACTGTATTCATAAAACCGTCAATCAATATTTCTGGAGATATATCCTCTGCAAATCCTGTATGCTTTTTAGGTATTTGCCCATCAGCTCCAAACGATGGACATTTTACTTTTAATTGACATTTTTTCATTACATCTGTTCCTTTCCCCTTGAAAAACAGGAAGTCGTCTTATCTTTTATTCAAGGTCAGCACGGTCTGAAAATCCCCCTTCTCCCATACTCCTTAAAACATAAGCCACTGAATAACCAGAACACTCATATCGAGATTGGAATTCAAAATAGTTTACAGTAGTTATCATATACTGTTTAGGAGTACTCAGTAGAACATAAATTTTCACTGCACCAAAAGCAATGAATAAGCTACAGTGCCTGAAGAAATGTGTTCAAGAGCTCATTGACTCGCTTTGGCTGATCGTCGTTTGCGTTGTGAGCCGCTCCCTCAATAATATAAAGAGGTACACCTTCCTTTTTATGCCACATTTTGTTGTACTCCATGACTTTGCCGGTTTTATCGTGTTCTCCAACCAACAGCCACATAGGGCATTTGATGCTCATCTCACTTATTTCGGGAATAAAGCCGGCAAAGCCAATGTACATAAGATTGCATAATTCATCCTTAGTATAGTCCGCTAGCATATTCAGCATACTTTCTCTTGCTCTCTGCGTGCTGCCACACATCTTCGCCATAGTCTTTCGCAGAATCCTGTCGGGATAAGGTCTGAACATCCACTTTGTCTGACGCAACCAAAATAGATCCAGCTTACTGTAATACAATGGATTGTAAGGACAAGTTCCTATTGTAATAATTCCTTCCACCATGTCCGCATATTTTTTGTAAAATGACTGCGCCACAAAGCCCCCTGCTGACTGCCCAATCAACACCGCACGGTTTACATTTTCAATGTCAAGGATTTTTTTGAGTTCCTCCGCCGCATTACCATACGAAAACTCTCTATATGGGCGCGATTTCCCGTGTGCTGGAGCGTCCCATACAATGATGTTGTATTGTTTGGAAAATACTACTATTTGCTTGTCAAACAGGTGATGATTTGCCGTAAGTCCAGGTAGGAACACAAGAAAGAACGCCGAATCACTTTTCTCCGTCCAGTAATATACTTTACCTCTCTCAGACGAGATGCTCTTCTCTAACATAATTTTTCCTCCGAATACTTCTGTTTAACACAAAACTATATGTAAAATGATACTCTTGTTCAAGTTATCTACACTTCTAACTTCGTGTTTTTTCTCACGATTAGTATATCTTCACATTCTCGCATTTTCTACCGCAAACAGATAAGATACACTATTTTGTCGATAACATGCACAATACTATATCAGATTGCTTACCTTCCCTTCTTGTGTTTATGTAACTCACCAAAAATCTTAAACAATGTCCAACTCATCATCCCGATAGACCGGAAAGTCTTATCTCTTGTCTTCTTAATCAGGAAGTCCATATCAAAACTGTACTCCCAAGGGAAGGTAACAAGCTTGTAGAATCTGGCAGTCTTGTCATCATGGACATCATTGTGGAACTGGCTGATGGCTCTCAAATACGAGATATTCGCATTTGACTTTTAGTTTCTCTAAAATCCCATCCGTTCCAACCAATGTTTTAGCTTTTCTTCTCTCTCGTTCAAAGAAGCTTGGACATATTTGCCCAATAGAAGTTCATGCTTTACACAGCCATCCTCCAGATAAATTACCCTGTCTGCTCTTGCCGCAACCTTGGCATCATGTGTTACTAGAAGAATTGCTGTTCCTTCCTGATTAATCTGATTCAGAATGTCCATAACTTCCTTAGTAGCAGATGAATTCAATGCTCCCGTTGGCTCATCACCAAAAAGAATATCTGGATCATTCATCAATGCTCTGCAAATGGCTGCACGTTGCAATTGTCCACCAGATACCTTTCTAATATCATGATTTGCAACGTATGCAATGTCCATTTTCTGCATCAGTCTATCTGCTTTTTGCATGATTTCCTTTTTTTCATACTGTTTTGCTTGCAGTGCAGGAAACGTAATATTGTCTTTTATTGACAAGTTCTTAAGAAAATTCGCCTTTTGGAAAATGAATCCCATCTTCGTAAGCCGTCTTCTCTCCATCTCTCTTTCGGAAAGCTCTGACCATTTCTCCCCCTCAAACAGCACTTCTCCGGTAGTTAATCTGTCCATTCCGCTCACACAATAAAGGAGCGTTGATTTTCCGCAACCGGACTGCCCCATAATCGCAACAAACTCACCATTCTGTATCTTCAAATGTATATTTTTTAATATTTCTGTTTCTTCATAATTCTTACACAATCCATTAACTTCTATCATACCTCTTAGTCCTTTCACTTCAATCCAGTAGCCCCTTTCTTATTCATTAAGGTTACTTGTCATATCAATATCTTTTATTTTCCTGCAAGTGATTAAGGTTATTACGTTCAAAACAATTAACAGAACCATTGGTATACCTAGGCATATTTCAAATGGTAATGAAGTAAATTCCAGCTTTTTAATACCTAACCCCAACACACCAAACAGCATACTTACCATATCATCGCCAAATATCACAGATAAGCCAACTCCCGCCATAGTTCCAACACCACCAGCTCTTACTATTGGATATAACTCTTGCAAACAAATAGCTTTGTATGGAATTCCTATCGCCTTTTTTATCGCAAAAAAGTTAGCCTCTCTTACCATTCTTAGCTGCATGAACAACACTACAATTAATAGAATCAAACCTATTCCAATACAAAATGTTACTACAGCAGCAGAGTCAACCTGAGATATTACACCACCTAGTGTCTGTTCGATAAATACTTCCATAAATTCTATGCTGTAGCCTTTTCCTAACAACTGTCTCCACTCTACAATCTTTTGTTCGCTGTTTTCAATATCAGCTAAATCTAACTGAAACGTGTACTGTTCAGCCTCTGAGTCCGTAAAATCATATATCGCCTTAGCAGTTCTTCCACCGCTGGTCACATCCTGATAAATACCACAAATGCGGAACTTCCTTGTGTTACCATTCTCGATAATAATAATCTCATCCCCAATCGTTTTCCCAAGTTCATCAGCTATCAGACACGAAAGTTCAAGATCATATTCTTCTTTTGGCTTTTCTCCCTCAAGATACTGCAAACCCTCACCAGCTCTTTTTCCCGTATCAATATGAATTCCTTTTATTTCCCCTTCACAATCCACAGCCTGCAGGCGCACTCTTCGAAAGCAATCATATCCAGTTATGACACCTTGCATTAGTTCTTTATTAAAAAGCTCTTGTGCTTTTTCTTTTCTGCATTCCAACCCATCGCCCTGTTCTATCTCAAGCAATACATCATGTACAGAATTTCCCATATACGTGACAAATTCTCTGCCTTTCATAGTATCCACAAGGAGACAAGGAAGCATTACAAGAAATGACACAAATATCATAAATACCAATACAAGACGATATCCATTTTGCTCCCTACCAAAACCTTTTTCCAGCACAAGTGTATCCACAACGGTTGCTTTGCGTATTCTCTTCAACGTTTTCTTTGCAAAAAACAAAATGACACCATAAATAATCAGACACACACCAATTCCCATCATAAGCACACCTATTGATAACGGTTGCTTCCCAAAAGTCCTGCTCATATGTTGAAACAGAAAATTTGACATGAATAGCGCCATCATATAGCCTAAGATACAACCTATTACCATCAGAAAACGGATTTTCCCAAGATAAAGCTGTCGTATTCCCATATAGGGAACACCCAATGCTTTCATCGTTCCAATTTCTTTCTTATCCCCTTCTATCGTTGTAAGAATCGAATATCTTAAAGCAAGCAAGGCAATTGCAATTAACCCTATCCCAACCACTAAAAAGACCATTGCCATCATAATATCTGTTAATGCGCTTAATAGAAAAATCATCGTATAGGTAATTGCTTGCCCGTTTTTAGGGAGGTCCATTTCACTTTGTTCATACGCTGACTGATAATCTGCTGCCATCGATGAATCAGTAAAATATGCTTCTATTAAATATTCCGTTTCGCCAATCTTTCCAAACAACTCATAAAAATCTTCATCACTGATTAAAAATCGTGTAGAAGAGCACAGTGTGGAATTCATCTGACCATCATAGACATACGCAGATACCAGAAACTCTTTCTTTATATTCCCACTTTGCAAACAAATGACATTTCCAATCTCAATGGGATACTTCTCCAATAAAATGACCGGAACACCTATTTCGCCCTTCTGAATCTCTAAAGGTTTCCTATTCTCATCCAGAAGCAGATCATATTCCTTATTCTGCTTCACAAGACTAATATCAAGCCTGCATTCCTCTAAAGAAATCTGTTTATTTTCATTCTGAAACACCTTAAGTTCATTTCCAAATACATCAATCATCGGAACCGTCTGCCAATACTTCATACCAGGATAAGCGTTGTTAAAATCATCTATATCTTTCTGAATTATTTCTCCCTTGTGCATTTGCAGAAAATGAGGTGGCTTTGCCGTTTCATACATAGTAGAAATAGATACGAACAGC
Organism: Lachnospiraceae bacterium; assembly: GCA_017436865.1. Classification (GTDB taxonomy): domain Bacteria; phylum Bacillota; class Clostridia; order Lachnospirales; family Lachnospiraceae; genus COE1. The sequence continues at coordinate 5,623 of JAFSCH010000090.1, read as the reverse complement.
TGCATTAATACGAACAATACGGATACTGCCAGCGTTACCGATAAAGACATAAATAACATCAAAATTAGATTATTCCAAGGATTTTTCCTAAAATCATTCTTTAATAATTGGCTAAACATTCGATACCTCCCTGTTTACCTGAATCTCCTTAATAGCCTTGTTTCTTCCTATTGTAAGAGATGTAATTGCCATACCGATTCCTGACAAAATAAGCATAAAACCGATTCCTCTTCCTTTTCCTACGCCAATCAACTTTCCAACAGTATCTGCAAGCATCCCTTCGTTGGTAAACATAGGCTCAAACACATAATCTGCCAGTACACCACAAATCATATAGGCAACTACGGTTCCTGTCTGTGTCAGCAGACTAATCATTCCCCATACTCTGCCCTGAAGTTCATTGGGAATGCTGACTCTGACGAGTACATCCGCACAAGTATTCATAAAAGGTAACGACAAAAAGAAAAGAAATATTCCAATTCCTGTTATAACAATATTGACACTTACCCCTGCCACTGCCATGAAAATACCATTAACACATCCTGCTCCACATAAAACTAATGCATAACCCTTTTTAATACCTATAGCACCAATCCATATACTCCCAACCAACATTCCTATTGCACATACAGACTCCATAATTCCAACTGTTTTCGCATCACTCACAACCAAAACCATAGGACCTGTGAGTGTCTGAAGAAATCCTACAAAAAAGCAAACAAATGCCATAATGAAAACCAATGAACGGATTCCCTTATTTTGAACAATAAACAGAAAGCCTTCCCGCATTTCGTAAAGCATTGACATATTCTCTCTTTTTACTGGCTTCTTAACCGTCTTTCTTACCAGTGTAACCATCAAAACCGTAACAAGAAAAGTACTGATGTCAATAAGCAATATCACCTCAATATCTGCAACTGCAAGAATCATGCCTGCAAGTGCTGGTGATATCAAATATCTCGCATTCCCCGCAATCTGCACCATGCCGCTTGCTTTACCATACTCTTCCTCTGTTAAAAGATCTGTGACGGTAGCCTTATAAGCAGGCTCTAATAATGCAACAAATACCGCATTAAATGTTACACCTATCAAAATAGGAAGCATACCAGAATTACCAATCTGCATCTGCCACAGAATATAGACAAGTCCTAAGCCCGAAAATAAATCACCAATAATCATCAGAAGTCTTCTGTCATATCGGTCTGCCAGTACTCCACCAACCGGGCTAAGTAGAATCGTGGGCATATAAGCAAGCAATGTAACAAGTGATACATAGCTCACGCTTCCCGTCATCTCATACACATAAATAGAAAGCGCAAATGCGGTCATTCCACTTCCTATGCTGGAAAAAAACTCACCCAGCCAAATCATCATAAATTTTTTCATATGCAATTCCTTTCTTTCATTATCTCGTAACTAAAAGATACTGAATAGTTACGAATTACTACTTTATATACTATCGTTATCCTTTTATATTTGACCGACCGTCGGTTGGTCATAATCGTAAATAAGATGGGACTCTTATTAGTCCCATACATTTATTTCATCTATTCACTTACCCGACTCAAAAACCTTCCCGGAGCTACTCCAAGCATTTTTTCTAATAAAACAATTAAGGCTTCCCATAAACCAGCCTGTTTTTCAGGCGGAGCCTCGAAGATTCCATCATCCAAAAGTGTAGTCGCTGATGCTAAAAATATTTGCATATATTGTTCCGGATATTCACAACGAAAAACACCCTTTTCCGTTCCTTCCTTAACAACCTGTGTCAATATAGGCGTTAGTACTGAAATAACAGAAACCAATGACTTCTGATGCATTAAAGCATTTTCCGAACGATGCATCTCTTCCAAAAAACCTTCTTCCATCTGATTTTCTATTCGCATTGCCATAAAAACGCCAAGAAGCTTATCTTCTGCTGACAACTCCGGATTCTCCACTACTACTGTCGCTCTTTCAAAAATCAAATCCGTTGCCTTATCTATCACTGCATCCAACACTTCTTCCTTTGATTTGAAATAATGATAGAAGGTTCCTTTCGCAATCCCAATTGCTGTCAGAATATCATTCACACTGCTTTTATCATATCCCTTTTGGGCAAATATGCGAGACGCTGTGTTAATAATTTCATTTTTTCGTTCATCATGCTCTTTTACAATTCTCATAATCCAGTCTCTTTCACAAAATCTTCTTCTAAAAAGCAACGACCGACGGTCGGTCTATATTCATATTATATACATGCGATATAGCAATGTCAATGCTTTTTATCTCCATAATATTAATTTTCTTTTGTAATAGTTACTGTACACTTCGTTCCAGTAACATGCAAAAAACCATTTGCTTCACAAATGTTTTTTTGCTCTTATATTGTACATTTTCTCACGTACTTAGCAGTAAATGCTTAGTACTATCTGTACAGTAATTTTGAATAATCATATATAAATCAACCGTCATATCCTTGTTGTAGACTTCTATTACGGTTCCCGTGCATATAATTTTGTTCGTCTCTGCATACTCTTTCATCAAAATATGCGCATTCTTCACCTTGGAAAATCCGCCTGTAAAGTGAATATGGATACAATCTGAATACGCTTCACTGCATGTATTCTCTAATCCATCCATAACTTCACATACAGGAAGACAGGTTATCATGGTAAACTCACCATCCTCATTTGAGAGTCCTTCATACTTAACAAAATGAGTTCCTGCCAAAGTGAGATTTTCCCTCGCAGCACGTTCATAGAGTTTTCCAATAGATACTCCTAATTCTTCCCTATCAACATTTTCTTTCACATAAATACAATTACACTTAGGGAAAGGTCGAAAATCAATCATGTTACTATCAGTATGTAGCGTATCTTTTTTTACCGACATCTCATTTTTTATTTCACACATTTTCATATCCAGTTCGGCAAGTTTATTACCAATTATTTCTTCTTCGCTTACTTTCCCCGATAAGATCTGCTTTATTTCAAATAATGAAATCCCTAGTTTTCTATATCTTTTAATCTTCTCTAATTCAGCAAGCTGTTCTGGTGCATAATAATGATACCCATTTTCTTCATTAATGAAAAAAGGTACAAGTATCCCTTCTTCTTCATAAAGCCGTAAAGCCTTTCTTCCTACATTTCCGATAACTGCAAATTGACCTCTGGTATACATTATTTTTCCACCTTCTTTCTTTTTACTCGCCCAAATCCCGGCAGGAATCCCATATGCATAAACAATAAATCGTATAGAAAATAATGAGAAAATATCTTATAGTTCTGGCGTTTTACAAAATTCAACGTTGCTTCAGCGATATATCTTGCAGAATCTATGTTCAATAATTCACCGATATGCTTATCAGAAACTGCTGGGTTACCCATATGTCCATATTCTCCCATCGCTTTTATCTGTTTCTTTTTTGAAATCATATCACGACTCGTTATATTTGATGCAGGAAGCTCCTCATATCCCGAACGTACATAGTTCTCATCAATTGCCAGCATACAGGATGTTTCCACCCAGCCTGCATGAAAATCATTTGAGTATTCCTTCTCATACTTACGAATTTCGTTAGAGACATCACGCTTCAAGCCAATCTCGTCTGCTGAAAAGAAGGCTCCCATAGGAGCAATTACGCACTCTCCGTATTTTTTATTCGCTTTTCTTATCGCCTTTTCAACAGCAATCTGATGTTCAGGATCAGCATGGGAAGCAACCACAACCACATGTAGAAATCCCATGTTTATTACACTTTCCAATAATTCCTTTACTACCAGATAGGTAGTGTGCATCGGAAAATGTATACAGCCATAAAATGAATTCACGGATGCAGATGCCACTGGAAAACTCGGCAGATAATAGCAGTTATATCCACTGTTCTGCTCAATCACGTTCATTGCGCCTTGCGACCATTGCTCACCTTCAATCAGGTCAGTTGCAAGCGGAAGGCATACCCCGTGCTCCTCTATTGGTGCAACTGTAATAAAAAGAATACTTTTCTCTTTATCAAGACTCTTTACTTCGTTCCATGTTAATAAACTTAAATCCTGCATATATTTTACCTCCATTCAGTTTGTTCTGAAAAGAGGTTACACCTGGTCCTTTGGGCAAAGTCAAGGGAAAAATAGAATTACTTCATTCCCCAAATACCAACCTGCATATTGGAAATCCATAATATTTCTACAACTCTAAATCCACTATCACGCATCAATGATATATGTTCTGTCAAAGTAATCGGGAAATAGTCTTTCCCATAACGTTTCCTATGTTTCTCACACTCTGTCTCTGTTTTTCCCTGCCGAATCTGATACTCTTTCCATTTATCCAAGTATAATCTTTTTCCAAAATCACTAAATGGTGCAAAATTTTCAAAACTAATAAACAAACCATTTTCTTTTAAAGCTTCATAATATTTTTGAAAAGCAAGCTTTCGTTCCTCTTTCTGAAAATAATGATTCACCTGTATCGCAGTAATAACATCAAATTCATTCCTATACGACATCTTAAAAAAATCACACAACACAAATTCTACATTCGAAAACCGACATCTTTTTTGGGCAACTTCAAGCATTTCTTCAGAACAATCACAACATACAAATTGCTTAATTTTAAGCTTTTTTAATGCCTGTTCAGCCATTTTTCCGGTTCCACATCCTACGTCAAGCCACTTAATGCCATTGTAATTACATACATCAACTAATTCTATAATCTGCTCATAGAAGTCATCATAATAAGGCAACGTTTTCTTTATTTTTAAATCGTATTCTTTTGCGCTAAATGCTGATTTATTATCCCTCAATGGTTAATCCTCCTCATTTCTCCAACGCTTTCCTCATACGCCTCTGCGGCAATATTAAATTCTTCTACATACTTTCTTGCTTTTCTAAACAACATAACGGCATAATATACCCTCGACTATCATATCTCCTCCACTACATTCATAAGAGATTTCCTTTTCATCTTTGAATCCTAACTTATGTAATACATTGGCTGACTTACTATTTACTTTTGCATATGTTGTAATGCACTCTTTCATACCAAGTTCTTTTTCTGCAAATTTCATTGCAACCTTCATCGCCTCTGTAGTATAACCTTTGCCCCAAAACTTTTTCCCAAGATTATAAGAGATATCCCAATGATTCTCGTTATCATCATCATTATAGAACACAAGACAGGTTCCAATTATTTCCTTTGTTTCCTTTAACAGTATAAGCCATCTCTTCCATTTTGCATTTTCAATTTGTTGTAATTCAAATTCTACAAACTCCTGTGCTTCTGCAATGTTATCACTTGCTTTCCACCACATATATCTTGATACATCTTCATCCTGCATCCAACAATCAAAAATTTCTTTTACATCTTCTTTCTGTACTTCTCTTAAAATAAGTCTTTCTGTTTCTATTATCGGTGTTATCATATCTGTTTACCTCTCCTACCTTTTTTCATAAGATCCTGACGCGTACTTTCCTTAAATCAGAAGTTATCCGTCTCTTACTCCTTCCTATTCTGTCAAGCCTAAAATGTAGTTTTTTCAAGGCTTTGACGTATTTTATTTACCTCTAAAATAGAGCCGATAGTGATGAATATCGTAGTATCAGATACCGAATAGCTGATTTTGGGGTATAGCTTTAAAAGC
>JAFSCH010000089.1 GCA_017436865.1 Lachnospiraceae bacterium | reverse complement strand
GACAGAAATTCTTGCCAAAGTGCGTGCGCTGGCACGCACTATTTTTAAGTAATAGGAAAATGCTGTAACGTAGTGGTAGTTAATAAAGAATTTACGAAGTAAATTCTTTGAGTGATTGCCGCTGGGCAATCACTTTTTTACATTGATTTTACATAAATAAGATTTTGTATTTTACATAACGGCGGTATTCTTATTACAACGAATGAGAAAGAGACATTCGAAATAGAATCATAATGAATTGACCCGTAGGGAGGTACAATTCGAGGAGGAGAAATTATGAAAAGAACAACATTAATGAGAAGTATGGCAGTAGTTATGACAGCAGCGATGGCAGTAGGACTTACAGCATGTGGAAACACAAAGGAAGAAATGCAGACATCAACACAGAATATTCAGTCTGAACAGGTTGCAGCAGATGCAGCAGTGGTAGAAGATACAGCAGATACAACAGCGACGAAAGATATATCAGGAAAGATTACGATGGCAGGAAGTACATCAATGGAGAAGCTTGCTAATGCAGTAGCAGAAAGTTTTATGGCAAAATATCCAAATGTGACAGTAACACCAGAATTTACTGGTTCTTCAGCAGGTATCGAAGCGGTTCTTGCAGGAACAGTAAATATTGGAAATGCTTCCAGATCTTTAAAAGATAGTGAAAAAGAAAGTGGTGCAGTAGAAAATATCGTAGCAATTGATGGTATTGCGGTTGTTACAGATGCTAACAATGCAGTAGCAGACTTAACAAAGGAACAGTTAATTGGTATTTATACAGGACAGACAACAAATTGGAGCGAGCTTGGCGGAGAAGATGCTGCAATTGTAGTAGTAGGACGTGAAGCAGGTTCAGGTACAAGAGGAGCATTTGAAGAGCTTCTTGAGATTGAAGATCAGTGTACTTATGCAAATGAGTTAGATTCAACAGGTGCGGTAATGGCAAAAGTCGCTTCAACACCAGGCGCAATCGGATATGTATCTTTAGATGTAGTTGATGATACAGTTAAAACATTTGCATTAGAAGGTGTAGAAGCAACAGCAGAGAATATCAAGGCAGGAAATTATTTCTTAAGCAGACCATTTGTTATGGCTACAAAGGGTGAAATTGCAGAACAAGATGTAGCTGTACAGGCGTTATTTAATTACCTTGCTTCTGAAGAAGGTAAGGAAGTAATAAAGACAGTAGGACTTATTACAGTAGATTAATTGGAGTAAAATGAAAAATCTGTAGATAGAAGATTTTTCATGGAGGATTTATATGGATGTAAAAGTAACGAATCAATCGTTTTCAATAATTGAAAATAAAAAGTCCAAAGCATTGTTGGAAGAGGTAATGAAATACCTCTTCCTTGTATGTGCTTTTTTTGCAGTGCTTGCAGTGTTTTCAATTACATTATATATGATTTTGAATGGAACACCGGCATTGTTTGAGGTGGGGTTAACGGAAATTCTTTTTAAAACAGAATGGGCGCCAACGGCGGCAGAGCCTAAATATGGTATTTTATATGTAATTTTAACTTCTATAATAGGAACAACCTGTGCGGTATTGATAGGAGTGCCAATTGGTGTATTGACGGCAGTGTTTATTGCAGAGGTAGCACCAAAAAAAATAGCGGCAATTGTAAAGCCTGCAGTGGAGCTACTGGCAGGAATTCCCTCTGTTATCTATGGATTGCTTGGCATTATGATACTCAATCCTTTGATGTATAAAGTGGAAATGGCAATTTTTAAGAACTCTGATACACATCAGTTTACAGGTGGTTCCAATCTGATTTCGGCGATTATCGTGTTGGCGATTATGATATTACCAACCGTTATTAATATTAGTGAGTCAGCAATCAGAGCTGTCCCAAGAGATTTGCGAAGTGCTTCGTTGGCACTTGGTGCTTCTAAGATACAGACTATTTTTAAGGTTGTGTTACCGGTAGCAAAGTCGGGAATTATTTCTGCGATTGTGCTTGGTGTTGGGCGTGCAATCGGTGAGGCAATGGCAATTACTTTAGTATCAGGAAGCTCAGTAAATATTCCGTTACCATTTAACTCCGTGCGTTTCCTGACAACAGCAATTGTTGCTGAGATGGGTTATGCGGCAGATCAACATAGGGAAGTGTTATTTACGATAGGATTAATTCTGTTTATATTTATCATGCTTGTAAATACAACATTTGCAAGAGTGCTTAATGGTAAAGAGAAAGAATAGTATAGTGGTATAGAAAAGTAAAGTGGAGGAGCAAAATGGAAAGAGTTATTGTGTTACCGGGAATCGGTGAATTTGAAGAAAAAGAAAAAAACAGTATTCAGAAAACAGGAATCAGAATTGCAGATGGTGTTATGTATTTGCTGATTTATGTATCTGCGGGGATTGCAGTAGCTTTATTGATTGGAATGCTTGGATACGTTTTGACAAGAGGTGTTAGCGTAGTGAACAGGGCGTTTTTGACAACGGTTACTAGTGTGTTGAAAGGAACGACAGGTATTGCTGGTAATATTTTAAATACCATTTATATGGTTGTATTAACATTGCTGATTGCCGCACCAATAGGAATTGGTTCTGCGATTTATCTGAATGAGTATGCGAAAGCAGGGAAGGTTGTAAAAATCATTCAATTCACAACAGAAACCTTATCAGGTATTCCATCTATTATTTTTGGTCTATTTGGTATGGTGTTTTTTGGAACAACACTTGGATTTGGGTATTCTATTTTGACAGGGTCCTTAACTTTGACCATTATGGTACTTCCTCTGATTACCAGAAATACACAGGAGGCATTAAAGACAGTTCCAGACAGCTATCGAAGTGGTGCGCTTGGAATGGGAGCAACAAAATGGTACATGATTCGAACTATTTTATTGCCATCTGCACTTCCAGGAATTGTAACTGGTGTCATTCTTGCGATTGGACGTATTGTGGGAGAGTCAGCAGCATTATTATTTACTGCAGGAAGTGGCTTTTTGTTACCAAGAACAGCAGAAGGTTATCTGACGAAGATCATGGAACCGGGTGGAACTTTGACGATTCAGTTGTATTTGTCTATGACAAAGGGGCAGTATGATGTGGCATTTGGAATTGCAACGGTATTGCTGGTGATTGTATTAGCGATCAATATTTTTACAAAAATTCTCGCAGGCAGACTAGATGTTAATAGAAGAAAGTAATAAGTAATAATGGAAGGAAAAATAACAGATGTTGAATGAGGTAGTGAAAATCAGTGCAAAGGATGTAAACTTGTTTTATGGTGAGAATCATGCTTTGAAAAATATAAATATGGATATTAAGAAAAATAAGGTTACAGCACTTATTGGACCATCAGGTTGTGGAAAGTCCACCTTTTTAAAAAGCCTGAATCGTATGAATGATTTAGTGGAAAATGTAAGAATTACGGGTGAAATAACACTAGATAACGAAAATATATATGGCGATAATGTAGATACGACATTGCTTCGTAAGAAAATTGGTATGGTATTCCAACAACCAAATCCATTTCCAATGAGTATCTACGATAATGTTGCGTATGGTCCAAGAATTCATGGAATTAAGAGCAAGGCAAAATTGGATGAAATTGTAGAGGAAAGTCTCAGGGGCGCTGCTATTTTTGATGAGGTAAAGGACAGATTAAAGAAATCAGCATTGGGTCTTTCAGGTGGGCAGCAACAAAGATTATGTATAGCAAGAGCCTTAGCAGTGCAACCAGAGGTTTTATTAATGGATGAACCGACTTCTGCGCTTGATCCGATTTCTACGATGAAAGTCGAGGAACTAATGGAAGAATTAAAGAAAAAGTACACGGTAGTTGTGGTAACGCACAATATGCAGCAGGCAACACGTGTGTCGGATGAAACGGCATTTTTTCTTGTGGGTGAATTGGTTGAATTTGACAAAACAGAGAACATATTTTCAAATCCAAAAAATAAGAAGACAGAAGACTATATTACGGGGAGGTTTGGTTGATATGCGTACAAAATTTGATAAGCAACTTGCAACATTAAAGGAAGAAATGATACATATGGGGAGTATGGTGGAGCAGGCAATTGAGATGGCAATTTCTGCGTTGGTAAAGCAGGATACAGAGAAGGCAAAAAAGACAATTTCTTTTTTTGAAGAGATTGAGCATAAGGAAAAGGAATTACAAAATATGTGTTTTCAGATTTTGCTATCACAGCATCCGGTGGCAAGTGACTTGCGAATGATTTCTTCGGCTATTAAAATGATAAATGACATGAAGAGAATCGGAGAACAGGCAGGAGAAATTGCAGAAATTTCTATTTATCTGGCAGACGAGGAATATATCAAGAAGCTAGAACATTTGTCGCAGATGGCAAAGGAAACAACGGTGATGGTCATTAACAGTATAGAAGCGTTTGTGCGTAGTGATGTGGAATTGGCAGAGAAGGTTATTGAGGCTGATGATGTTGTGGATGAATTGTTTGTTACGGTGAAAAAAGAATTGATTCATGTTATTCATGAAAATCCGGCTTATGGTGAACAGGCAACAGATTTGTTGATGATTGCGAAGTATTTTGAGAAAATAGGAGATCATGCTGTAAACATTGCAGAAAAGGTTATTTTTGCCATAACTGGAAAGCAGTATGAAGAGTTATAAAAAAATATACAAAAATTATTGAAAAAGAAAAAGATTTATGTTAAACTCGTCTTTGTGACAGGGTATTTACCTGGCATTAGGAGGTGTAAAGATGGCAGTTTTGAGAATAGTTCTTACTATTTTGTTAATAATAATATCATTCGTATTTACAGGAATCGTTTTGATGCAGGAAGGAAAGTCTGCAGGACTTGGTGCAATTAGCGGTGCGGCAGAATCTTACTGGGGAAAGAATAAAGGACGTTCTATGGAGGGTGCGCTTCAGAAGCTTACAACCGTACTTGGTATTGCTTTTATTGTACTTTCATTAGTGTTAAATCTTAATTTCTAATATTCAAAACACTCTTTGTAATAAAGGGTGTTTTTTGATGTAAGAGAAAATGCTGTAACATAGTGGCAGTTAAGAAAGAATTTACGAAGTAAATTCTTTGAGTGATTGCCGCTGAGCACGCACTATTTTTAAATATTAGGAAATTGCTGTAGCGTAGTGGTAGTTAGACAAGAATTTCGCAAGAAATTCTTGCCAAAGTGCGTGCGCTGGCACGCACTATTTTTAAATATTAGGAAATTGCTGTAGCGTAGTGGTAGTTAGACAAGAATTTCGCAAGAAATTCTTGCCAAAGTGCGTGCGCTGGCACGCACTATTTTTACCTTAAAATGTATATATAATATAATGAAATAGAAAGGGGAGGTGCAAATGGGAAAAAAGGAAAATGATAAAGCTAGTGATAAGAGAAAAAAGGTTATCTTAGAGCTGATGGAGCAGGAATTTTACATCCCTATGAAAGAAAAGGAGCTTGCAGTTATGCTGCAGGTGTCAAAAGAAGATAGAGACGAATTGAATCGTATTATGAATGAGTTACTTGCAGAAGGAAAGGTTTCTTTGACCAAAAAAGGGAAATTTATTCGCGCAAAACGTTCAGAAGATAATCTTGTAGGAACCTTTATTAGCCATCCAAAGGGATTTGGTTTTGTTGAGATAGAGGGAAGAGAAGAGGATTTATATATTCCAGAAGGCTTTATTAATGGTGCTTTTCACAAGGATACAGTCAGAGTAGCATTGTTATCTGGAAAAGGCGGCAAGCGACAAGAGGCACAGGTTGTGGAAGTTGTTGCACGTGGCATGAAGCAGATCGTTGGAATTTTTGATAAGAGTAATAAGAATTTTGGATTCGTAGTAGCAGATAATACCAAAATCAGCAAGGATATTTTTGTGCCGACAGAACGCTCTAAAGGTGCTGTTACTGGGCATAAGGTGGTTTGTGAGATTACAGATTATGGCAAGGAGAACAGAAAGCCTGAAGGAAAAATTGTTGAAATTTTAGGCCATGTAAATGACCCAGGCGTTGATATTATGTCAATTGTCAGAGGTTATGAATTGCCAGTGGAATTCTCGGAGAAGGTTCTTCATCAGGCAGAAAATGTGGCAAAGGATGTATCAGAAGCAGACATGGTAGGAAGAACAGACCTTCGTAATGTGCAGATGGTTACCATTGACGGTGAGGATGCTAAGGACTTGGATGATGCAGTCAGTTTGTCGAAGGAGGGTGAATTCTACAAATTAGGAGTTCATATTGCAGATGTTACGAATTATGTACAGGAGAATTCAGCACTTGACTGGGAAGCAAAGACAAGAGGAACCAGCGTATATTTAGTTGATAGAGTAATCCCGATGCTTCCTCATACTCTTTCCAATGGTATCTGCTCTTTGAATGCCGGAGTTGACAGACTGGCGTTGAGTTGTTTGATGACTATTGACAGTAAAGGTGAAGTAGTAGGGCATGATATTGTGGAGTCTGTCATAAAAGTAGATAGAAGAATGTCTTATACCAGTGTAAAGAAGATTTTGGAAGATAAGGATGAAAATGAAATCAAGGAACATGAAGATTTGGTTCCGATGTTTGAATTAATGAAAGAACTGGCTGCACTTTTACGTGAAAAGCGTAGAAAAAGAGGTTCTATTGATTTTGATTTTCCGGAAACTAAGATTATTCTGGATAAAGAAGGACATCCGGTTGAGATTAAGCCTTATGATAGAAATGTGGCGACCAAAATTATCGAGGACTTTATGTTGATTGCAAATGAAACGGTAGCGCAGCATTTTTATTGGATGGAATTGCCATTTGTATATCGTACGCATGATAATCCTGATTCAGAGAAAGTAGAGAAGCTTGCTACATTCATTCGTAATTTTGGCTATACACTGAAAAGTAAGCAGGATGAGGTTCATCCAAAGGAGTTACAAAAACTTCTGGCAAAAATTGAAGATACTCCAGAGGAAGCATTAATCAGTCGACTGACACTCAGAAGTATGAAACAGGCGAAATATACTATTGATTGTAGTGGACATTTTGGACTTGCGTGTCAGTATTATTGTCATTTCACCTCACCAATTAGACGTTATCCAGATTTGCAGATTCATCGAATCATTAAGGAACAGCTACGTGGCAGGATGAATGAGAAGAGAATTGAGCATTATCAGGACATTCTTCCTGAGGTTGCAAAGCATTCTTCTGAAATGGAGCGACGTGCAGATGAGGCAGAACGCGAAACAGATAAGCTCAAAAAGGTAGAATATATGGAGGAACGAATCGGTAATATTTATGAGGGTGTCATTTCCTCTATTACGGCATGGGGCGTATATGTTGAATTGGAAAATACCATTGAAGGTATGGTTCATGTATCTATGTTACCGGGTGATTATTTCTACTATGATGAGCAATCCTATGAAATGGTTGGACAGGCAACGGATAAACGCTACAAGCTTGGTGAGCGTATTAAGGTTCGTGTAAATACAACCGATAAAATAGCTAGAACAATAGACTTCGTAATCCCAGAAGAGTGGGAGTTAGAAGAAGAGCAGGAAGGTTAAGAAGAGAATGGCAAAGGAAACTATGAAGTTGGTAGCGAATAATAAAAAAGCATACCATGATTATTTTATCGAAGAAAAATATGAATGTGGCATTGCTCTGCATGGAACAGAGGTAAAGTCTCTTAGAATGGGAAAATGTAGCATTAAAGAGTCCTTTGTACGCATAGAGAATGGAGAGGTGTATGTCTATGGCATGCACGTCTCCCCTTATGAAAAGGGTAATATTTTCAATAAGGATCCATTGCGTGTAAAGAAGTTATTATTACATAAGCAGGAAATTAATAAGCTTATTGGAAAGATAAAAGAAAAAGGATATACATTGGTACCATTGCAGGTATATTTTAGCAATGGTAGGGCTAAAATAGAAATAGGGCTGGCAAGAGGTAAAAAACTCTATGATAAGAGAGATGATATTGCCAAGAAAGACCAGAGACGCGAAACAGAGCGAGAATTTAAGGTAAAAAACTTATATTAACATTGACTTTGGTCAGTGCATTTAATATAATAGATAAGCACTCAATTACGTGTTAAGCAAGTGAAAGAGTGAATCTTCAAAGTTACCTGTTGCTACAATAAAGTGACAGTAACGAAACAAGGGGTAGTAAAGGTTTCGACAGGGGGCTTGAAGATGGAGAAGCAGGTCGCAGGCATGCGTTAATTCCAAAATTAAAATTAAACGCTGAAGATAATTTAGCATTCGCTGCCTAATGGCAGCTGTCCGACTTAGTGCACCTACACATTAAGACCCGGGCATCGATTATGTAGGAAACGACACATGCAAAGCTTTGCGTATGTGGGCGTATCATGAAGCTACTGACCTGTAAGGGGGGTTAATTCTCCTTGCAGGGAGGGAACAGGACTGCAGAAGTCCGAAATAATTAACTAAACCTGTAGAAGTACATGGGATGGTCTTTTGGACACGGGTTCGACTCCCGTCTACTCCATAACTAGAAAGCCTTGAAAATACTGATTTTTCGGGCTTTTTCTTTTGAAAAAGATAGGTTAATATATAAGATTGATGAAAACAATGTGTATATATTAGCATGTAGATATCATTATAGTGACACTTAAAAAGAAGCACCAACGGACGATGTTTTATGTCTGATGGTGAAAATAGAAAAGAGTATTGTAATTATGAAGGTACTGAATAATTACAGAGTATTTATGAAATGGAGGACGTATTATGAACATTACAATTACTGGTAATCTTGGAAGTGGAAAGTCAAGTATAGGAAAGGTATTAAAGGAAAAGGGATATGAAATTGTGTCAACTGGAAATATTTTCCGTGAGCTTGCAATGGAAAAAGGATTATCTGTCGAAGAGTTTAATAAACAAGTAAATGAAGCAACCAGAAGAGGGGATCGGTCTGTTGATCAGATGATTGATGACACAACAGCAAGAATTGGAAGGGAACGTGATAATATTATGTTTGACTCTCGTCTTGCTTGGAACTTTGTACCTGATAGTTTCAAAGTATTTGTTATTACTGATATCGACGAAGCGAGCAGAAGAGTATTCAATGATAGTGTACGTGCCAATTCGGAGTCTTATGAATCACAGGAGGCATGTAAGAAGGCCTTAGTACATAGACAAGAGATGGAGTCTGTTCGTTTTAAAGAAATCTATGAGATTGATTACTATGATATGAGCAATTATAACTTGGTAATTGAGAGTACAAATGCTACACCTACTGAAATTGCAGAAGAGATTTTAAATAAAATGGAAGAATACCAAAAGGGTGAATTTACAAAACTTATGGAGTTAAATCCAAGTTCTATCTTTGTAGGAACAGAGGCAGAAAAGAGTGGAGAGATTACGGTAAATGAGTTGAATGGAACCTGGTTTATTAAGAGTGGTGTAGAGAAGCTTGCACAGGCAATTACAGAAGGTAGAAAATTTGTAGCTGTTAAAGTAGATGCTGCTTATCAGCCTTCTATTGAGGAAAAATCAGTTTATGAGATGTTTGCAAAGGAACATGGCATCAACTATCTAAAATATCCAACAGAAAGTTTAAGAGAAGAAAAAGGATTTATGAATTTTTCAAAGATGTAATATAGAAAAATAAGCAGATAAATAAAAAGCTTGAAACAAATCAGGAAAACTGAGTGTTTCAAGCTTTTAATGTAATAGAAAATAGCTGTAGCGTAGTGGTAGTTAGACAAGAATTTCGTAAGAAATTCTTGCCAAAGTGCGTGCGCTGGCACGCACTATTTTAACGAATGGATTCGTATGCGTAGTTTCTAAGTACGTTTGTCCATATATGATAGGCAGCACCGTTTTCGTGTACATAGCCGTCAGAACTGTATTCAGAACGAATAGAAAAGGAATCGTTCATGAGATATTCTACGGTATTGATAAATCCCCATTTCTTTTCCGCACAGGTTGTAGCAAGGAGTTGATTTGCATTCTGGATAGAAGCATTACTTAATAAGCCTGTCTGCACATCTTCTACAATGCATGGAACGGATAAAATATAAATTGAAACATCACTTTTCTTTGCAAGGATTCTATTGACTAAAGTTTCTAAATTTTGAACAAATTTTTCTGGTTTAGCAGAAACAAGGTCATTCATACCATAGCAGATAAAAACCTTATCAACATCCGTCATTTGTGAAATAGAATCCTCAATTAATTGTACCTTATTTTGATATATGGGCATAATATTGGCAAAAGTAGTTAGTGCTTTTTCTGAAATAGCAGCCTGTGCAGAACCGCTTTCCCTTGCTAAAAAGTAAGTGCTTTCAGAAGCGATAGAATCGGCAGAGCTAGAACAAAAAGTCTGAAAACCAACTGTTAAAGAATCACCAACAAAAACAGAATGTTCAAAAAAAACATCATATTCGGAACTCTGATAAAGAGAAGTTGCCAAAGATGGTTTACGAGTAAGTGGTTGAATAATTGGGATGTTGGATGGAACATGCGTATCTTCAAGACTATCAATGTAAATATTGGTATCTCCATCAACAGGAATAATAAGGGGAGCCAGAAAATGCTCCTGTTCTAAATCTTTATTACTGATCAATTCAGAATCCTGTGCATAAACAAAAGTAGAAGTTAAAGAAAAGATAGGTAATAGAAGAGTTAGTAGAACACGATGGATGTTTTTTGAGTTTTTTAAGTTTTTAAAAATCATAGTATTCTCCATTTCTCATAGTTACCAGAAAAAGAACTGTATAACGATAAACAAAACTGTTATATATTATAATGCTAGATAAGTCATAAAACAAGTTTAAATTATATAATAACTGTTTTTAACACTAAAATTATCTGAAAACATTGACTATTGTTCGAAATAGATATAAAATTGTAATTGGGATTTATTGCTTTCTTATGAACATAAAATAATAGATTTGATAAAGGATAACTATGAAATTACGGAATAGTTACGATTAGGGAATATATGTGGAAGGGGTGCCTTATATGGCTGAAGAATTCAATTTAGACGGAATGGTTGACATGTATTTGTATGAGAATGGTCAACTGCTCGAAAAGTTGGAAGAACTTGTATTGGAAAATAAGGATGAAGATTCCTTTGATGAAAACAGCATTAATGAAATTTTTCGAATTATGCATACGATTAAGGGCTCTTCCGGAGTAATGATGTTTAATAATATTATGAAGGTATCACATAAGCTGGAAGATATTTTCTTTTTCCTGCGTGAACATCAGGATATTGAAGAACATCATTTAGAGTTGACTGAAACAATATTTCAGGTACTTGATTTTATTAATGGTGAGATGGATAAAATTAGGGATGAAGGAGAGCCGGATGGTGACAATTCAGAATTGATTACAAAATTAGAGGCTTTTTTAAATCAGTTAAAAGAGGAGAATGAAGAAGGTACATCTAGTACTGTGCAAGAAAAGAAACCGGAGAAAAAGCTGGGAACAGATATGAAGCTTGGACCGAAACAATTTTATATTGCACCACAGGTTTCTGGTGAAGATAAATATTTTCGCATTCGAATTACATATCTGCCTGATACGCAGATGTGTAATATGCGCGCATATTCTTCTGTATATGCGTTAAAGGAATTTACAGAGGATGTGCATTATACACCCGAAGATATTTTGACAAATGAAGCTTCTGCTGATGTTATCATGGAAGAAGGCTTTTTGATGCTGGTTCATGGTAATTTTACAGAAGAAAAGCTCAGAGAGTTGATGGATACAACAGCAGAGATTGAACAAATTGAAATTTCTGAATGTGGAGTTGCTGAATTTAATAGTGGCTTTTCGGAAGAAACACAAGAGATGTTAGTTATAGGAACATCTGCTGAAGTGGCACAGGAAGCATCTAAGACAGAGGATGAACCGCAGCCAGGAGATTATGTTATTCAGAAAGAAGCTGGAAGGGCAAAACAGATAACCAAACCAAGAAAGAAAAAAGAACACAAGCAATTATTTATGAGTGTCAGCATAGATAAGATGAATCTATTGATGAATCTTATGGGCGAAATGGTTATTGCTGAATCAGTAGTACTGCAAAATCAAGATTTACAGGTACCTGGATTAGAACTTTCTAATTTTCAGAAGGCAGCAGCTCAACTTGCAAAGATAACGACAGAGATGCAGGAATTGATTATGTCTATGCGTATGATGCCATTGACGAATACTTTCCAAAAAATGAATCGAACGGTATTTGATATTTCAAGAAAACTAGGGAAAGACATTGAATTCGAAATGATTGGCGATACGACAGAAGTAGATAAGAATATTATTGAGACAATTTCGGATCCATTAATGCATTTAGTACGTAATTCTGTAGACCATGGAATTGAATCAAATGATGAAAGAGCTGCAAAAGGTAAAACGGAAAAAGGTAAAATTATTCTGGAAGCCAAGAATGAAGGTGGTAAGGTATGGATTAGCGTTCGCGATAACGGAAAAGGACTAAATCGAAAAGCTTTGTACAAAAAAGCAAAAGATAATGGCATATTACCGGATAATCGTAGTGAGGGAGATTATTCAGACAAGGAAATATTTCAGTTTATTACGTATCCTGGCTTCTCGACCAAGGAACAGGTAACAGAGTATTCAGGAAGAGGCGTTGGCATGGATGTGGTTGTTAAGAACATTCAGAAGATAGGCGGTGTTCTTGACATTGATTCTGAAGAAGGAAAAGGAACCACTATGACAATGAAGATTCCGCTTACCATGGCAATTATAGATGGTATTGTTATGAGAAATGGAAATACAAAGTTTGTTATGGAGACTTCGGCTATTAAAGAGTTTATACGTGTTACAGAGGATAAGATGATTCATGAACCAAATGGTGAAGAATTTGTAATGATTCGAGGTGAATGCTATCCGTTCTTGAGACTGAGTGAAAAGTACAATTTGGAAGAGGCGGCAAAGAGCGTAGAAGAGGGAGTTATGCTTTTGCTTGAATACGAAGGGAATACACTCTGTGTATTGATTGATGAATTGATTGGAACACAGGAAATTGTTGTGAAACCGATACCTGCGTATGTAAAAAAGGTACATGGCATTTCCGGCTGTACGCAGCTTGGAGATGGTAGCATTGCTTTGATTCTAGATGTGAGTGGACTTATGCAGGATTAACTCTGAAAGGAGTCGAGGTATGGAAAATACAGAAAAAGAATTGTTGGAGCAGCACGGCTTTGATGTAGATGGTACTATGAAGAGATTTTTGAATAATGAGATGATTTATAAGAAGTGTTTAAAAAAATTTCTGGATGATAAAAGTATGGAAGTGCTAAAAGAGTCTTGTAATGCAGGAAATATAGAGGAAGCATTTAAAGCGGCACATACAATGAAGGGGTTTATATCAAATCTAGGGATGGAAAAACTGCATCAGTATCTAATACCGATGGTAGAAAAACTGAGAGCAGGAGAGATGTTAGAACAGGATGAAGTGACGCAGCTGGAAGAAGTATATCAGGAAATGTATGAACTGATTGAAAATATGTAATAATGAAGGTGCTGAATAATTACATATATAGACGGATGATGGAGGCAGATTAGTATGGCAGAAAGAGAAGACTGGATAATAAATGGTTTTCAATTTGGCTCGCAAAAGGATGCAAATCAGGCAAAAAGTGAAGAGTTGAAGATTCAGAAGTTAGAGGAGAAGATGGATTATGAGAATCCACAGATGGTTCTGATGGTCTATAAAAAGGCGATAGAGAATCGTATTTTTAAAACTCCGATAGGTTATGAATATTTGAAAGAATTGCAGAAGACCATAGGAAAGAATTCAAGACTTCAGAAAGAGATTCCACCGATCCCTGTAAATCAGGTCTATCATCTTAGAGATAGTACAGCTCCCGTAGTAGAGAAAGTAAAAGCTAGTCAGAAACCTAAGAAACCCAAAAAGGAAAAACAGCAATTCTTTACAAGGAAAACATCAATTATATGGAATGTGATTCTTGCATGTTTAGTCGTGGTTATGTTTTACATTTCAATGACTGGTTCGAAACCTACCGTATTAAATTATGAAAAGGCACTGCAGAACCGTTATGCACAATGGGAACAGGAGCTGGAACAGCGGGAAAGTGAACTTCGGGAAAAAGAAAGGGCAATTCTGTCAGAACAATAAACAATATATATTTTCACAATTTTTACACAGATAGATGTTATGATAAAGTGTAAAGATAGAAGTGAAGTAACTGAAAAGTTACGAAATGGACAGTGATTGGTATGGAGGTCTGGCATGAATAAATTAAAGGTTCTCGTAGTAGATGATGAAAGCAGAATGCGAAAGCTGGTAAAAGACTTTTTGGTAAAACAAAATTACGAGGTTCTAGAAGCAGGCGATGGAAGTTCTGCTCTTGATATATTTTTTGAACAACAGGATATTGCATTAATCATACTTGATGTAATGATGCCTAAGATGGATGGTTGGCAGGTATGTAAGGAGGTAAGAAATTATTCCAAAGTACCGATTATCATGCTGACGGCTAAATCTGACGAGCAGGATGAACTGCTGGGATTCCAATTAGGGGTTGATGAATATATAACAAAACCATTTAGTCCCAAGATATTGGTGGCGCGAGTGGAAGCAATCCTTAGAAGGACAAATCAAGCGTGTGATGCGGAAACGATGGAATTTGGCGGAATCGAGATTGATAAAACAGCTCATGTAGTAATGATAGATGGAAAAACGGTTGATTTAAGTTTTAAAGAATTTGAATTGCTTGCGTATTTTATGGAAAATAAGGGAATTGCGCTTTCAAGAGAAAAAATTCTAAACAGTGTATGGAACTATGATTATTTTGGTGATGCTCGAACCATAGATACTCATGTGAAAAAACTTCGAAGCAAGTTAGGAAGTAAGGGAGATATGATTAAAACTATATGGGGAATGGGCTATAAGTTCGATGAGGCGCAATAGTATGAAGTATTCAATTAAACAGCAACTTGCAATGATTTTTATTGCAGTGATGGCTGGAACGATTATATTGTGCTGGTTCATCAATAATACTTTTTTAGAACATTTTTATATTAATCATAAAACGGCGGCAATCAGATCAGCATATGATAGCATTAATGATGCAGCAAATTCAGGAGATATTTCTTCGGAAAGATTTGATGTAGAATTACGAAAAAATTGTGATATGTATAATATCAGTGTAGTGGTTATTGATGCGCAGTCAAATACGATTAAGTCTTCATCTTGGAATGCGGATATGCTGATTAGAAGATTATATGATAATGTGTTTATGCCAAGAGAAAATAGAAAATATCTAGAAGAGACGCAGAAGTTTACAGTAGCTATGTTGGCGGATCGAGCGACGAATACGGAATATTTGGAAATGTGGGGGGTTTTGGATAATGGAAATTTATTTCTGATTCGCTCTCCAATAGAAAGTATTCGAGATAGTGTTAAGATTGCGAATCGTTTTCTTGCCTATGTAGGGATTGTTGCAACGATACTGAGCGCAATGTTAATTTGGTTTGTGACAACAAAGATAACAAGACCGATTATGCAGTTGAAGGATATTTCGGAGAAAATGACAAACCTTGATTTTGAAACAAAGTATCAGAGTCAGGGAAAAAATGAAATAGATTTACTCGGGGAACACATAAATCAACTATCAGAAACGTTGGAAAAAACAATTTCCGAGCTAAAAACTGCAAACAATGAATTGCAGCATGACATTGAGAAAAAGGAACAGATTGATGAGATGCGTAAGGAGTTCTTGTCAAATGTTTCCCATGAGTTAAAAACACCATTAGCACTAATTCAAGGATACGCAGAAGGCTTGAAAGAGGGAATTACTAGTGATGATGCGGAAAGCAAGAATTTTTATTGTGACGTCATTATAGATGAAGCAGATAAGATGAACACTATGGTGAAAAAACTTCTAACCTTAAATCAGTTGGAATTTGGAAAAGACAATATATCCATGGAACGCTTTGATGTTGTTGCGATGATAAGAAATTTTCTACAGTCAGCAGAAATTTTGATAAAACAGAATGGGATAACTTTACAAGTGGAGGAGTTAGCTCCTATTTATGTATGGGCGGATGAGTTTAAAGTAGAAGAAGTGTTTCAAAATTTTTTTAGCAATGCAATGAATCATGTAAATGGTGAAAAAATTATAGACATCAGATATCGATTGCTGAAGGGGAAGGTTCGGATTAGTGTATTTAATACTGGAGAACCTATTCCAGAAGAAGCATTGCCACATATATGGGAGAAGTTTTATAAAGTTGATAAAGCAAGGACAAGGGAATATGGAGGCAGTGGAGTAGGGCTTTCCATTGTAAAAGCAATTATGGAGTCTATGAATCAGCAATATGGTGTAAAAAATTATACAAATGGTGTTGAGTTCTGGATGGAACTTGAAACAAAATAAACGGAGGTGTTGTTGTGAAAAAGGGGAAATTAATTAGTATGGTTGCCATTGCGGCAGGACTACTAACAGGATGCGTTGATCAAATGCCTGAAATGACAGAAGAACAATCTGCTTTAATTGCGGAGTATGCAGCAGATGTGTTGTTGAAGTATTCGCCAAATTATGTTTATAAAGTAGCGGATGAAGAGGTTCTGCTTGAAAAAGAAATGGTGGAAATGACAACAGAAGAAATGACAGAGAATAATGCAGAAGAGCAGACGAAAGAAACGGTAGAAGTGGTAGAAGCAGAGGTGGTGTCAACGGTTGAAGAAGAAGCAGAACCGACAGAGGATGTTATTGATGTGACAGAAGTTGATTTTGCAGAGATTTTTGCGATGGACGATGTTGAAATTCGATATGAAGATATGGAAATTTGTTCTGCTTATCCGCAAGGGGATGTTGGTACAGGATTTTCTGTAAGTGCATCAGAAGGAAAAACGTTGGTAATCGTGCATATGCTTATTAAAAACATAAGTGAGGCGGTAATTACTTGTGACTTATTTGAAAAGGATCTTGATGTTAGTGTTAATGTAAATGATGGTAATTATAAGAAGGCTTCCAATACGTTACTTGTAAATGATTTTATCACTTATATGGAAGAGATTCCTGTAGGTGAAAGTAAGGAGGCTGTTATTGTAGCCGAGGTAAACAAGATTACAGAGGAAGAAATGAATTCTTGTTTGCTCAGAATAACAACAAAAGATGCCGGAGTGACTGCAAAAATGAAATAATTCAATAAATATTTAAAAATTAACTGAAAATATTTGTAATTACGAATATATGTATGTTATAATCTTAATAAGATGAGTATTCTGCAGTGCATTATGATAAAGAGATTGAAAGAATTTTCAATTGTCTGATGGAATGGAGGTTTAATCATGGAGACTAAGATTCTCTTAGAAAATGGTACAAATGAACTCGAGGTGCTTGAATTTGTTGTGGATGGTAATTATTATGGAATAAATGTTGCTAAAATCAAAGAGATCATTCCATATCAGCCAGTAACACCAGTTCCAAACACACATCCAAGTGTAGAAGGAATTTTTATGCCGCGTGATACAATGATCACAGCGATTGATTTACGCAACTGTTTGCAAAGGGGTCAGTCACAGTCGGATGGATTGTTCATAATTACAAGCTTTAATAAGTTAGATATTGCATTCCATGTAGATGCAGTTATTGGTATTCACAGAGTATCCTGGGCGGATATTATCAAGCCTGGTGCAACTGTTACAACAAATGAAGATGGCATCTCAACAGGTATTATTAAGATTGATGGTAAGTTAATCATTATTCTCGATTTTGAGAAGATTATTACAGATATTAATCCAGAAACAGGATTGAAGATTACAGAAATCGATGCATTAGGAATGAGAAGTGAAACAGCTGTACCTATTCTGATTGCAGAAGATTCTAGTTTATTAAGAAAACTTATTATTGATTCCTTGAAAAAGGCAGGGTATGAAAATATTATCAAGGCCGAAAATGGACAGGAAGCATGGGAATATATCGTAAAATGTAAGACGGCAGGCACTTTGTTAGATGAAGTAAAGCTTCTTATTACGGATATTGAGATGCCATTGATGGATGGTCATAGACTTACTAAGCTTGTAAAAGAGGATGATATTGCAAAGAATATCCCGGTTGTTATTTTCTCTTCATTAGTTAATGATGATATGAGAAAAAAAGGCGATGAACTTGGTGCAGATGCACAGCTTTCAAAGCCGGAGATTGGAAATCTTGTAAAAATTATTGATAAATTGTTGGCAAAATAGCGAAATGCATTGTATGATATAAAAGGTAGCAAGGAATGTGCAATGCACATTCCTTGTTCGTAATTATTCAGCACTTTTATAATTTATAATGCAAAAAATAAATTGCTTCGACTTGTCCTGAATAGTTACTTTTGTTCAAATTATTAGTAATGTTATTAGGAGACAGAATGGATAGGACACAAATTTTAAAAGAAAAAATAGCAGATGCAGAGCTTGTATTGATTGGAATCGGAGAAGAATTTAATGAGAACTTTGGTAAGATTAATCAGTATCCTTCTTTAATGAAAGGGTTAGAGGAAATTGATTCAGATGAGAGTATTGCATGGGCAGTGCCTTTTTTAGAGAAAGTATATTTAGAAAAAGAAAAGGAATCACAGACAGTACAAGCATATCGAAATCTGTATGAGCTTGTAAAGGAAAAGAATTACTTTGTTGTAACGACATGTATTGATGGGCATATTGAAAATGCAGGATTTAATATAGAAAAAATAGTAGAACCATGTGGCAATTATGGGAAGTTACAGTGTAGCGAAAAATGTTGTAGTGAATTATATGATTCTACAGAGGTTGCAGTTGATATAAAGAATAGATTAGAGAGTTCACAAAGCTTAGAAGGAATAGAACAGCCGGTTTGTCCGCATTGCGGAAAGCCAATGGCTTTTAATAATATTGTAAGTGAAAATTATGTGGAGGAAGGATATCTTCCTCAGTGGGAAAAGTATACAAAGTGGTTACAGGGAACGGTGAATAAAAAACTTTGTATATTAGAGTTTGGAGCAGGTATGCAGCTTCCAGGAATTATAAGATGGCCGTTTGAGAAGGTTGCTTTTTATAATCAAAAAGCAAGTTTCTTTCGTATAAATGAAAAACTTTATCAATTAACGGAGGAAATAGGGGAAAAAGGGATTAGTATAGAAAGGAATGCCTGTGAATATCTATTAGAGGAGTTAAAGTAAGTGATAGAAACGGGGAATTGAGGGAAATACAGTAGAATGGGGGAATTATCGTGAGTAATGAGCAAGAAAGCTACTTAGATAATTTACTTAAAAATGTAATGGAGCCTCATCCTGTCCAACCAAGGGAAAGAGAACAGACAGAAGAATTAGTACAAGAAGAACCGGAAGTAAAACTGGATGAGCTGTTGGCAAGTGTGGAAACAGAGTCGATGGAGGCAGGAGTGCAGCCAGAGGAAGAATTGAACCTAGATGAGTTGTTGGCAGAAGTAGAAACGGAGATAGAGTCTATAGAACCAGCAATGGAAGAAACAGTTTCTATAGAAAAGATGCTGGAGCCGATGGCATCAGAAGGAAAGGAAGTAAATCTAGATGAGCTGGCGTCAAGTGTAGAAAACGAACAAGTGGAAACAGAGCCACAACCAGTAGAAGAATTGAATTTGGATGAATTGCTGGCAAGCGTAGAGACAGAGTCAACGGAGGTAGAAGCACAACCAGAGGAAGAATTAATCCTAGACGAGCTGTTGGCGAGTGCAGAGATTGAGCCGGCCGAAACAGAATCACAGCCAGAGGAAGAGTTGAATCTAGACGAGTTGTTGGCGAGTGCAGAAACAGAGGCAGTGGAATCGGAACCAAAAGATGAAGGGTCAATTATGGAGGAGCTTACAATGGAAGAACCGAAGATGGAAGTGCCAGAATTGGAAACTGCGGATTTTTCGTTAGATGAGTTGGATATGGATGGTTTGATGACAGATATGTCGGAAGTACCGCAAACATCTCCGGCGGATGCTTCATCAGATGAGCTAAAGCTTGATGACGATTTGTTGAAGGATATGGAGCTTTTTGAAGCTGGAGCACAGGCATCGAATTCGGCAGGAGATGACGATGACTTTAGTGATGTATTGAGCTTGCTTGGAGATGAGGACTCTGATTTGGCAGAGATAAATGACTTGTTAAAAAAGTCAGATAATAAAGAATCTGTTCAGGATGATATGATGGACTTGTTGAGTCAGATGGCAGATGATGAAGAAAAACAATTTGATGAAGCAAGGCAGGAAAACAATAAATCAGAGTCGGAGATTTCGGTTGCTGATATAGAAGAGTCTTTAGAAGAAGGAAAACGGAGCAAGAAGAAAAAAGCAGCAAAGAAGCAAAATCTTGATGCAGAAGGAAAAACGATAGAGAAGAAGTCAGGAGTGTTTGCAAAGTTGTTTAATACGCTGACTGAAGAATTTGAACCAGAACCTACAGAAGAAGAACTTGCGAAAGAAGCGGAAGAAAAAGCTGCAGCCAAACAAGAAGCAAAGGCAAAGAAGGAAGAAGAAAAGAAGGCCAAGGCAGAAGAAAATAAGACGAAAGCTGCTGAAAAGGATGCTGCTAAGAAGGCTAAAGCAGAAGCAAATGCTCAAAAGAAGAAAGAGAAGCAAGAAGCAAAGGCTGCAAAGAAAGCGGAAAAGTTAGCGAAGGAAGAAGCAGAGAGACCGAAGAAGCAAAAGAGAATTTCTCCAAAGAAAATGATTTTGGTTACGATATTTGCTTCTTCAGTACTTGCAGTGGTGCTATTGTTTACGAATTTTATTTCGGCAGAGGGAAGCCTTCAAAGAGCAAGAAAAGCATACTATGCAGGTAATTACCAAACAGTATATTTGGAATTGTACGGTAGTGAATTAGAGGAATCGGATGCGTTGGTACAAGCTCGTAGTAAGGTTATTTTAAAAATGCAGAGAAAATATGATTCTTATGTGAATCATATGAAGATGGGGCAGGACGTAAAGGCATTGAATGCTTTGATCGAAGGAATTAGAACTTATGATGCAGTAAATCATGAAGCAGAGCAATATGGAGTAATGACTGAAGTTGATGAAATTAAGACCAACATTTTGAATGTTTTAGATGCAAAGTATGGTATTGATGAAGCAACAGCGAGAGAATTACTCCAAAATGAAGATGAAATTTCGTATACAAAATCTTTAAATTATATTATAATGGGAAACAACGGTGATTTGATTTCAAACTTATAATAATGAAAATGTAATATGAAATATGAAATATGGAAAGATTGTAGAGTAGTTAATAAATACTTTACAATCTTTTTTGTTTAAAATATATAATTTGTTTACAGAGAGGATTTTGCTTTTTGTTTGTATAGACTCTTTTGGGAGAAGAGTGAAATGTTGTGCAGCGATTAGGAGATGATTTGAAAAGTGTGTACAATATAAAAATAATATAAACACAATTTCTACAATTAAGATAAAAAAAGATAGTTGGATAGCGAATAAATCCCTAAAAATGGGCGTTTTAGTGTGATAAAAAAATAAATGAAAAATGATACAATTTCCTGTTGACATATGTAGAACAGAGTGGTAAGATAAGTTTCGTCGCTGAGACAAACCGATAAAGCGACAGAAAACGATTTTGATTTCACACATGGAAATGAATGATGAAAACAAAAAAGTTTAAAAAACACT
>JAFSCH010000088.1 GCA_017436865.1 Lachnospiraceae bacterium | reverse complement strand
CAAGCCAGCACATGTAATATCATTTATAAAGACGCCGTACTTAGAGAAACTAGGAAAGGATGTACCGCTGTCTCTCTCGCAACGGAGCATACTTCGCAGATAGTAAAATGGTTGAAAGACACAAAACTTAAGTCGGAACCATGTTTCAAGAAAATGTAGCCCTTTTCTTAAATGTTCAAAAATGCGTCTGTGAGATAGCGGAATCTGTATTTCAAGACATGAAGAAAGGGCGTCGACAAATTGATATTTATGTGACAGAGCCTTTATCTGCCAAAATATTTATCAATACCATTCGCAATACCTTCTACCATTTTATCCTGGTATTCTTCAGTATTCAAAAGCTGATCCTCTTCTGGATTTGACATAAAGCCCATTTCTAAAATGGTAACTGGAACCTGACACCAGTTAATTCCACTCATGGTATCTGTTTCCCAAACATGACGTTTCTTTGCACCTGTACTCTTTACAAATTCATCCAACACACAATCGGAAAGCTTACGACTTGCCTGATACAAGCTTGCATTATATGGATTATTCGCTGTCTGACAAATCGTTTCTACCCCTTTTACAGATGAACTCGTCGTACTATTTGCATGAATACGAATAAAAGCATCTGCACCTAATTTATTTGCAAATTTTGCTCTTTCACTATTACTAATATTGATGTTATGGTCTTCGCGAATCATAACCACTTGATACCCACGGGCTTTTAATTCATCTCGCAGTTTCAATGAAACCTCAAGATTTAAGACATATTCATTGACTCCTGTCGCACAGCCGGTTGTACCAGCACTTACTTTGGTTTTCATGGTAGTGGAACCCGGACCATCCGGCTCTTTGCCACTATTCATTTTGCCCTGGTGTCCAGCATCAATCACTACGACGATACCATCTGGATCAAAATCCGCTGGCAAAGTCAAATCTTCTGCGGTAATTTCATCTACCTGCATCTGAGTCTGACTGCTTTGGCTCTGCACCTTTGTTTTGCTCAAATACTGTGCAGATACATAAGCAATATCACCCTCATAACGAATCTTCTGCCATCCATCTACTGCTTCTCCTAAAGCAATCACTTCCTGGTTCATGCTTAATGCACCAAGTTTTTCCCCATTTGTTGATGGCAAACTACGTACATTTACCTTGGTCTTGGCATACAACTTGATTTCAGTCTCATTATCCACTTGCGAATCCTGTGTATCCTCTTCCGTTTCTTGTTCCTGCGTATCCTTGGTTGTATTTTCTGTTCCCTCAGTCTCTTTATTCTGTTCCGACTGCATTTCCGATTGTGGATTCTTATTATCTTCTGTATTCTTTTGAGAATTTGTTGGTCCACAGCCTGTCAGCACCAGCATAAATACAAGTAAAACAGCAAGTACTCTTACGTATTTTTTCATATTTCACCTCATAGTAACAATCATTTCTTAATCAAAAAATCGGATTCCCAAATTAGGAATCCGATTTATGTACAACAAAATTTTAGTTCTGTAATAACTGGAATCTAGATACCAAATCATGCATTGACATCGCCTGTGCTGACAATTCCTGACTAGTTGCAGAAGATTCCTGAGCTGCCGCTGAGTTAGACTGAACAACTTCAGAAATACGTCCAATGCCGATATCTGCCTGTTCTACTGCATAAGCCTGGTCAACTGAATCTTCTGACAATCTCTTAGATGTATCTGCAATCTTCTGAATTGCATCTACCACACCATCCAAAACATCTGCTGTTCTATATGCAATCTTGCTACCTTCTTCAATTTCAAACAATGTGTTGCTTACAAGTTCTCTTGTATCAACTGCTGACTTCGCACTCTGGTCAGCAAGGTTACGAATTTCATCTGCTACTACTGCAAAACCTCTACCAGCTTCACCCGCTCTAGCAGCTTCGATAGAAGCATTGAGAGAAAGTAAGTTGGTCTGGCTTGCAATGCTCTCAATTTCAGCAATGATGTTTTCAATTTTCTTAGATGTTTCGCTGATACGATTCATGGATTCTACCATGTGACCCATTTCTTCACGGCTAGTTTGAGCATCATTTGCACACTTAAGTGCCTGTTCATATGCTTCACCTACACTTGTGGAATTATCTTTTAATCCATCAGATACTGTATTCATAGTTGCAAGCATTTCCTGTACAGATGCAGCCTGATCAGTCGCACCTTCTGCAAGATCCTGAGCTGCTTCTGCTAAGTTGTTTGCACCAACGTTAACCTGGGTAGCTAATTCTTCTACTTCACGAAGTGCATCACTTACATTTGCATTCATGGTCTTCATAGCTACTAACAAGCCTTCCAAATCACCTACATAAGCGATTTCACAATCAGAACGCACATTGAAGTTACCCGCACCCATTTCCTGACAAAGTCTCTGTACGTCAAAGATAATCATCTGTAATCTCTCTGCCATATCATGAGATGCATTCATAAGACCAGCGATCTCATCCTTTGCATCCGATGTTGGGAAAGGAGTCTTAATATCACCTTCTGCAAATTTATCAAATCTGTCTTCCAATTCTGCAAGTGGCTTAGCAATCCCTTTTGAAATCGTAGCTGCAATATTCTTTGCAATAATACATGCACATACAATAATTACTACCATAAGAATCATGGCACCAATCTCAAGAATGTTACATACAGTTTCCATCTCATGTTCCTTCTCGATATTGATATCCATAAGTTCTATTGCTGCATTATCCAACGTTTCATATAGAGGTGTTATCTCTGCAACTGCCATCTCCTGTGCCTGACGGCAAAGTTCCTGATCTGTAGTAGCACCAAGAGAAATAACCTCTGCTTCTTTTGCAAAATATGCATCTAATGCCGTACCGATTTTCTTATATGCAGCTTCTCCTTCTGGTGTTACAATATGCTCATGAAGTGCTTCGAAACGTTCCTTAGTAGAAGCCTTACGAGTTGCATGCTTCTCAACCAGAGAATCAATCAACTCCTGATCCTCGTAACCAATAATACCACGCATATTAGAACGGCATTCTGCATACTCATTCATAAACAACGCGATATCACCTTGTGGCAATGCATAGTTATTCATCGCATTTTTAAACTGACCTAATACAACCATCAATGCAATGATACCTACTACCGAACCGATAGAAGCGATTACAATAATCATATTGAATGCTTTCCTCAAACGAGCTTCAATTCGTAATCCTTTAAAGTTGAAGTTTAGTAAACCACTTTTTTGTTTGTTGTCTTTTCCCATATTTTACTCCTCTCTTCTAGCAAAAGGGCTGAGGAAAAGCTCAAAAACACCCCTTTACTGAGTACTTAGAAATAATTATAGATAAATAGTACTACTTTTTTCTTAACTTTTCAAGTTTTTATAGACAATTTCGACAATTTTTCGCAGAAATAAAATTGTGTAAAATTATCTTGAATCAAAAAACACCCACAACATCTTGTATACAAGTCGCTGTGGGCAAGAAAAAATATTCCTTTATTCATAATTTACACACTTCAAGAGTAATCCCTCCGCTGGAACGGTATAGCCGGCATTCTCTCTTACTTTACTCTCTAATATTTGTGAAATATCTTCTACTTTTTTGGCACCATTTCCTACTTCTATTAAGGTTCCTGTCATAATGCGAATCATATTCTGTAAAAAACCATCTCCTGTATAGGAAATCCGGATTTCATTTTCTTTTTCTTGGATATCAATCGCAGTCACGGTACGAACTGTAGATTTCTTCATTTTCTTATTGCTACAAAATGCCATAAAGTCATGTGTACCAAGCATCCGATTTGCTGCTTCACGCATTTTACTGACATCTAGTGGTTCCGTGTAAGTATACATATACTTTCGCTCAAATACATTTGGAATTGTACTCGTATGGATGCGATATACATAAGTCTTACTCACCGCATGGTATCTGGCATGAAAACGTTCCTCCACCTCTTCTATATCAAGCACTGCAATGTCCATTGGCAGATAATGATTCAGATACTCCAGCACCTCATCTTGGGAAAAATGCTCTGGAATATGAAAATTCGCCACCTGCCCAAATGCGTGCACCCCTGCGTCCGTTCTCCCGGAACCGATAACCTCAATCTCCTGTCCAGTCATAGCGGATAACACATCCTGTATTTTTCCTTGAATCGTCATATCTGTGGATTTCTGCACCTGCCAGCCCTTGTAACGGGTTCCATCGTATTGGATGGTAATTTTATAATTTTTCACAATTTGCTCCTTTATTTGATATCGACAACCGAAATAATCTCCTGTAACCAGGTGTTTCCGTTTCTACGTCTTACATCCAAGGTATTTACCATAACCTTCTGCGCGCTTACAACATGGTCACCAAAATTTTCCGTTACCGTCTCCGGAATATAGCTTCCGAGCATACTAATAACATAATGCTGTCCTGCTTCTTCGCCCAAATACAGCATAACATGTCCACTGATTCCCAAAATCGCACCAGGATTCGTTTTATCAAGAAGTGCTTCTCTGTCTTCAACTGACAAACCTTCTGTCTTCGTTCTCATTTCTGGAATATTCATCTGAATACGACTGTTACGTGGCATTTGAAAACCGAAGCAATTGTAAATGTCCTTGATGTAAATCGAACAATCGCGTTTGCCATCAATTCCTCCCCAGCCATACGGATCACCCATTTCCTGGAATGCTAAGCTCAAAACATTTTCTATCGTATATGGCAAATAGCCTTCGTGTACTGGGTCTTCTTTCGCAACTGCGGCGTACGTATAATGCACCTTACCATCTTCGCCCCTTTGTGGCACACGCACGACATAATCCCCATGTATCAAATCATGTGGTTCATTTTCATCTACCAAATAAAGCTTGGTACTCATAAATACCGTGTCTTCTATACCTTCCAACTTGACATCTTCTGTTACGACCAAAAACTCTTTATCCTGCTGAAATTCCGTCCACTGTGTACGACTTTCAAACAATGCACAATCCTTTGCCTCAATCCATCCAACAAATTCATTTGCTACGATATAGTACCATTCTTTATCCTTGCTTTCCCAAAGCACTACCACAGGTTCATTCATGCGATAAAAGGTTTGCTGCAACAAATTTTCGGACTCATCCAAGCTGCTATCTGTGTGAATCTCATTCGTTGGAAAATCGTAGCCTGCTGTCGGATGTACGATTACACCATATTTCACCTGAATCGTCGCTGGCATACCATTGAAATTATAGTTTTTGTATCGCTCCTGCCACTGAGTCGCCGTAATCTTTTCCCCCTTGCAGTACAGACCTAAATCCTTCACGTGTGGATAATCAATTCGATCCTGTAACCAAGCCTTGTCCACTGTCTCTGGGAAGGAATTGACATCGTAATATCCACTTTTCCAATCCGTCCCCCAGTACTGTCTCATGAGCGCATTTTCTTTTTCAATCTCTTCTAATGTTAGCAGCACTTTATCTGCATTTCCCAGTTTGTCTAACCAGAATTGTGCAGTTTCAACGCCTTGTGCCTCATTCTGCTGATTCTCGTTTTGTGTTCCTGCGTTCTGTGAATTGTTATTTTGCGAATTATCGTTTGGCTCTGTCTTGCCACATGCCGTCATGGATAATAACATACATGCAGTAAGAAGTATTGCTAGTATTTTTTTCATTTGTATTTCCTCTCCAACCACTAAATACTTATCATTCTTCCGTAATCATTCCTTTTAGCATCATTTCTGCCACAAATATACCCTAGTTTCATACGGTTTCAAAACAGATGTCGCAGCACCATCGTAGTTATTTAAAATAAGTTCTGCTTTTCTCAAATCAAAACCAGCAGGAGCCTTGAACTCTTCCATTGCTTCGGAATAAGAGCAAACCACTAAAATTTTCTGCTTCTCGTCTTCTCTTGCATATACATATAATTTCGAAGAAGACTTATTGTATTCCGTATAGTTTCCATGTCTTACACAGGATAATTCCTTACGAAGTTTGATTACTTTTCGATAGAAATTCAAAACAGAATCTGCATCTTGTTCCTGCATAGCAACATTGACTTCTTTATAATTATCATTTACATAAAACCATGGTGTCATAGTTGAAAAGCCGGCATTTTCCGTACTATCCCACTGCACAGGTGTACGTGCTGAATCTCGAGAACCATGCCATAATCTTTCCAATCTTTTCTCTGGTGATTTCTTAGTGCCTACATTATGGTACTGCCAAAGTGTCTGTACGTCCTCGTACATTTCTGGGTCAGATGGATACCAGTTACTCATACCAATTTCCTGTCCCTGATATACAAATGGTGTACCTTTTAAGAACATATAGGATACCGCCAGCATCTTCGCACTTGCTTCACGGAATTTTTCACTTCCATAACGAGAAACCATTCGAGGATGATCATGGTTTTCGATATAGAGCATATTCCATCCCTTACCCTCCAAACCATTCTGCCAATCCGAATATGCTTTCTTAAGTTTACGAAGATTAAATGGCATATGTACAAAATCCGTAAACATACAGTCTGCTTCCTGTGTCGCAAACTGAATCATCATATCCAAAACAGGCGCATTGGTTTCATCAATATATTTTAACGCTACTTTTGGTGTCACCATAGGAGCTTCTGCCAATGTCATACAGTCATACTTTGAGAATACATCACGATGGAACTCTTCCAGATATTCATGCAAATGTGGCCCATGATTGAAATAGTTAAAACCTTTGGATGCCGGCATAATATAGTCATCTGGAAGCCCTTCTTTTTTGGAAATAAAGGTAATAACATCTTCTCTAAAACCATCAACACCCATATCAAGCCAAAATCGAAGTACTTTCTTTACTTCTTCACGCACCAATGGATTATCCATATTTAAATCAGCCTGCTCAATCGCAAATAAATGCATATAGTATTCCTGACGCACTTCATCCCATTGCCAAGCCTTACCTTCAAAGAGTGAATCCCAGTTATTTGGTAATTTCCCATTTGGTTTCGCTGGACGCCAGATATAATAGTCCGTATATGGCTCGATACGCTCACGACTCTTTTTAAACCATTCATGCTCTGTACTGGTGTGATTTACTACCAAATCCATGATAACCTTCATGTCCCGTGCATGTGCACCATCAAGCACCTTCTTAAACGCTTCCATCCCACCAAATTCTTCTGCAATATCCATATAGTCAGAGATATCATAACCACAGTCTACCCCTGGTGATGGATATAAAGGCGAAAACCAGATTCCATCACATCCAAGAGACTTGATATAATCTAATTTCTCATATACACCATATAAATCGCCCATTCCATCGCCATTACCGTCCTTAAAAGAACGAGGCCATATTTGATAAAACACTTTGTCTTTGTACCATTGTTCTGTTCTCATAAACTTTCCCCCAGTTACATTCATTTTTTCTTAACTATATTTCTATCGAAATCTTTCTTTGTGTTCCATTACATATTGATACAATTTTTCCAGCAATTCTTTTTCAACAAATTGATAATAAAATGTTTCTTCCTCTTCAAAATCTTCTATACGTTTTTCATTTTATTACGAATCTTATCCATTAGAAGAACTCCGTTTTCTATTCCGAGTTCTTCCATCGCCTTTTTCTTTGCCTTCCAACGCTTTCCATGATATCGATGCTGGCACCTTTCCTTCCACCAAATGCCTATACTTGTCCCATACATGTGTCAACTCACGAAATCCTATCGACTCCTCATAATTATCTACCGTCTCGCAACACAATTTTACCAAATAGGATTTTCCTAATTCTAAGTCTCCCATCTCAATATAATATTGGGCATTTCTTAAATAATATGTCACATCATCTCCATCGTCACACGATTCCACTGAAACTTTTTCATATCTACTTTGCCATCGACAAACTCCACACCTTCTGCCTGTAACAATTCAACCTGACGATTTTCTCCGCCGAAAGCAAAGGCTTTCGACACCTCGCCCAATCGATTCACCACGCGATAACATGGAATATGCTCAGGGTCAGGATTGGAATGCAAAGCGTAACCCACCACTCTCGACCAACGTCTGTTGCCTGCAAGTGCAGCCACCTGACCGTAGGTAGCGACCTTGCCGTATGGAATTTGTTTGACTACGTCATAGATGAGTTCAAAGGTGGATTTTTGCATAGTGATTATACCTCTACTAACTCATACTCTCTTGAGCCGTATCCCAGCTCTGCCGCTGCTTCAATCGTCAGCACACCATTTCTGCTTTCGATACGTTCTAACAGATGCGCCTGTCCTGGGTCATCCGTCGCTGCATAAACTAAATCAATACACGCCTGGTCAATAGCGATTGGATCCAAAGAAACCAAAATACCAATATCCTTCATACATGGATCTTCTGCAACCGCACAACAGTCACAGTCTACGGACATATTTTTCATTACATTTACGTACACCGCATTTCCATGGAAATATTCCACAACAGAAGAAGCCGCATCCGCCATGCTACGAAGAAAGCTATCATGGTCTGCCGTCCAGATGTCTTCTGGTACACCTGCACCATGTATGTAGGCTTTTCCAAACGAAGAAGCCACGCCAATCGAAAGTTGCTTCAACGCTCCACCATAACCTCCCATTGGATGCCCTTTAAAATGCGACAATACAAGTAATGAATCATATTTCTTGATATTTTTGCCAACATAGTTTTTCTGAATCACTTTTCCATTTGGAATCTCAAACACCTCGTCTGGACCCTCTTCGTCTAAAATCTCCACATCAAAATCACGATTCCATCCATGCTCACGAATCGTAATCAGGTGCTTCGTCGTGGTATTACGGGTTCCTTCATAAGCAGTATTCGCCTCTACGATTGTACCACCCACATACTCAATTAATGGCTTCCAAAAGGCAGGACGAAGGAAATTCTGATTACCTGTTTCACCAGAATGTACTTTAATCGCAACATTGCCTTCTAATTTCTTGCCTAAAAGTTTATACAGTTCTAACACCTTTTCTGGCGTAATTTCTCTTGAAAAATATACAGTTGACTTCATAATTCCTCCTAACAACGTTTTGGCAATTTCTATGCCCGTTTCCATGAACTTCTTTCTTAAATTATATTGTTTTTTCCTAAAAACGTAAAGTAATTGGACACTTTTTCCCCACTTTTTTGTCACATAAAAAATCTTTTTATCGAAAATATACGAAAATATTTTCATATTTCTTAAAAGTTTGTGCACACTTCCACTAAAAATGATGCTATTATATAAAACGTAAAAACCCCCCAATACATTATATATAGTTTTTACTAACCCCATAGTAAAAATACCTTCTCCTAAAAAGACAGCCTTACTTAAAAAGCTGTCTTTTTTACTTTTAATAATTTAATTTGGCACAAAAAATGGATGGCTTACTGCCATCCATTTTATTTCCCCATATTCTCCCAAAAGACCGTTCGATGTAATTTCTCACATCTTCTTTCTATGTTGTTTCATTGTAACACCAGATATGCGTTCGGTCAATTGGCATTTATTAACAAAAAATACGATTCTATTTTTCTTTTAACTGCCTTGAGAAATACTGTGCTGCAACCGCATATTCATAATCGTTCTCGATATATAAAACGACAGGATTGCCTTCCTCGTCCTCTTCCACCTCATAAAGCATATAGCTCTGGGAAAAATCCAGTTCCTTTTCCCCTTTCAGCGGAAGTAATGCAAAATATTTTTTGTTGTTTACTTCAAAATAAGAATACACGCCACAGTCCACTTCGCTTCCATCTGCAAATGGAAGTGTCACAACGATGTCCTCTAGCTTCTTTCCCATAAAATCCATAATTAGCGCTCCTGTTACTTTTCATATTTATATTATTATTTTCAAAATATTATATCATTTATCGGGATGATAGGGAAGATACACTTTACTCACATATATCATTTAGCTCAAATGGAATTACCTTTTTCAAATTTTCAAGTGCAACTTCTACTTGATATCCAATTTTGCCTCCGCTGAAAATAATGGCATCCCATTCTTCTGCAGATTTGTGAAGTACGGTTCGGAATAGCTTTTTCATGCCAATTGGAGAACAACCACCATGAATATAACCGGTCAACGGAAGCAATTCTTTGGATTTTATCATTTCTATGCTCTTTTCTCCAACTGCCTTGGCTGCTTTTTTGAGATTTAGTTCACTACATACCGGCACTACAAACACATAGTTTTTCTTAGAAGCCCCAATCGTTACTAACGTTTTAAATACCTGATTGGGATTCTGCCCTAAAATCGTAGCAACTTCCATTCCACTAATCGCAACTTCTGTATCATATGTGTAACTTTTATATGGAATTTTCTTTTGGTCTAATGTACGCATTACGTTTGTTTTTTCTTGCTTTTTCATAAATCATTCACCCCATCATATCCATCGGAAGCTCATCAATCTGTATCCTTTTTCGTAATCACCGGATTAAACATAACAATATCTACTGGTCTCATATTTACAATAATAATATTCTTTTTCACGCCAATCATATTTGCAGCAAGGCCTATACAACCTGCACGATTCGCTTTTAATGTATCCTGCAAATCAATTGCAACCTGCATATCTGCCTTTGTTGCTGGCTCTGATTTTGTCCTAGGAAAAGGACGTCTCTGACGATAGGTTTATTCATTCTCTAGTTCTCCTGTCCAATTATTAATTCCACCAAATTCATAAATATTGGTATACCCTAATGCAGCCAATTTCTCTGACGCCTGTTTACTACGATTTCCACTACGACAATATACTAAAATCAACTGATTTTTATCTGGAAGTTCTGCTAGTTCTTCACTCCCAATTGTCTCATTTGGAATATTAACTGCATTTGGAATATGCTTTTCGGCAAATTCTTCTGTTGTTCGAACATCTAAAATAATATAATTTTCTTCTGTTGCCATCATAGCTACAGCTTCTTCCATGCTAATTTGTGTATAACTCATATCTTTTTTCTCACATCCTGTTAATCCCATAATCATAATAATTGATACAAGTATCATTATATATTTTTTCATTATCTTATCCAATCACTTTCTAATTAGATTTTTCTTCTTAAAACTTATTCAATTATAGTACTTCTCATATTCTAAGTAAAGCAATAAAAAAGCCCTCTAAATCCGTTAAGATTTAAAGAGCTTTTATACATACTTATATATCTACGTCTCTTTATTCGTCCCTATTCAATAACCTCGCCCATAATTCTGGCAGCTTCCTTTACCGGAATATGCTCACCTGTGAATTCTGGAATCTGATAGATTTTGTTTTCTGATTTCACTGGACACAACGCCTTTCTTAGGTGTGTCTATAACTCTAAATGAGGTGAATTGTAAGTACTAAGCTTTCATATCAAATCCAGCTATAGAACTATGTATTGCATTAACAGAAGAAATTTCTTCAACGAAACTTTCTGTAACACTCTTTAAATCTTT
Organism: Lachnospiraceae bacterium; assembly: GCA_017436865.1. Lineage (GTDB taxonomy): Bacteria > Bacillota > Clostridia > Lachnospirales > Lachnospiraceae > COE1. Next base: position 24,061 of record JAFSCH010000088.1, on the reverse strand, counting down.
GCCTTTAAAAATTAATCTTTGTTCCAATTTCTTTTGCTCCTCTTTCTTCTCCTTCACTCTTTCTATCCATTTATCTATATCTTCATCAGTACCAGGAGTATCTGTAACCGTAAGAGTACACATTGTAGTGTATTCCTCTCCAAACTCAATCGTACAAGAAAGTAATTTTGAACCTCTTGCACTAGCCGCCTGTTGTGATTGTTTAATATAATCAGGTGCTTTACCTAACTCTCTTTCAAGCCATTTCCCTGTCTTTTCATCTGTCATTGCTTTTTTCAACATTCCAGGTGTAACTGTTACAGCTACATTATTTCCAGGTGTTAAACAACTGTATTTATCCATCAAATATTTTGAATATTCTCTTACATTCTTATGGTTACCAGTTTTACTCAAGGTATTAAAATTAGTGTTATTAACTCCAACATGATTAATAATCATAAAAACACCTCCTATAACCGAATATCAACATGAGGATATGCTATAGTTTCCTGGCTAGCTACATTAACCGTATCTGTTACTATTTCAACATTATGAATATTCGTATCTTGAGTTTCATTGATTTCCTCATTATTAACCTTTTCTGTCGTCTTAACTTCTTTGTCTTTTTCTTTCTTTTCGGCTTTTTTCTTAGCATCTACTTCTGCTTTCTGATCTTCCTTACGAGCTTCTTCTAGCTGTTTATTTGCATCCGATAATGTATCCATCTGTGTAGTTTGTACCTGCGTGAGTTTCTTCTGAACTTCTTCGAGTTCTTCCTGTTTTTTCTCCACGTTTCCACCACGAGCTGAATCTAATTTTATTTCAGTTTCAAGTATCCCTTCTCTACCTTTCATACTCGTAGCAACACTTCCCTGTCTTTGTACCATCGTCATTGCTGAACTTGCTGATATAATCGCCTGCATTGTATTTATTCCGTTAATTGACATATTTCATATCCTCCTTAATCTACATTAGTGAAGCCAAAGTAAACATATTCTCTTCTTCTGGTGTTGCTTCTCTATCTTCTACTTGCCCCATTTTATTCTGAGCCATAGCCATTAGTTGATTAACTTTTTCCATCTCAGACTCATCACACCAGCCTTTTTCAATCCCTGCTTTTACTTCCTGCATATCACCTGAAATTTCAGCAATCACTGCTCTAAGCTGAGTTTTCGTCTTAGCCGCTTCAATCTTTCTCGCAGTTTTTCCAACATTTACACCAACCTTACCACCAATTGACTCACTTTCTGTTTCAGAATCTTCCTCTTGTGCTTCTACTTTCTCAGTTTCTTCCTGCATTATCTCTTCTTCCCACTTAACCTGAAAACCTTTGAAACGATCGCCAAAATGTTCTTTTAGTTTCTCTTCTACCATTTTGCGTTCTTCCATTTTTTCTTTTCTTATTTTTTCAGCATTATCAGACATATCTTGTAGCACAGATCCTTGATTTGTCGGTCTGCTTACGCACCATCCACCCCAATTTCCATTTTCATCACAGAACCACCCTTGATTTATAATTTCTCGACCTTGAGCCAATTGCTGTTTCCTAAAGTTTTTAGAAAAATCATGCAAAAATTTAACATCTTCTTCAAATTGTTTTCTTGTTGATTCATCTGTTCCAAGCTTACTTAAAAAATTTGGATTCACTACAAAATTCGTATCAGTAGAATTACCATAGGTCTGTCCATAGCTTACTGTACCGACAAAGAACTTCGTTCCACCAAGTTGTTTTTCCATTCCTTGAATAAATTTAAGACCTGCTGACATTGAATCACTAATGGTCGACTCGTAACTTACACCAGTTCTCTCTTGATTCTTTTCTACTAATTTCTTTTCTTGTTCCTCTACTCTTATCGTTTGAAGTATCGGCTTCATATCTGTCTCATTTAAACTAGTATCGCCCGCATTATATTTATTTACTGATGAAATTACCATAACCTTATCCTCCTTGATATACTTCTTCGAACTCCATTTCTCCTCACAAACACTTCTGCTACTTCCTATTTCGTCCCTAAAACCTTCATACTAAATAGATTTGTTGTGAACCGCCTTTATTCTGTTGTAAAGCAAAATAAAAAGACACAGTTCGTACTAAACTGTGCCCTCTATCGTTATTCCACCATAAGCATTACAATTAAATTAAACTTATTTTCATCCAAACTAATATCAATATCTCCATAGTATTTCTGTGCCACTTTTCGAATATTCGAAAGTCCAAATCCATGACTACTCTTATCTGCCTTTGTGCTCATCGGAAGTCCTGTTTCATCATCCAGCTCTATGTGACTCAGAGTGCAATTGGTTACTTCCAGCATGTACGCATTTTTCTTACGATTAGCAGATATAGAAACATAGGGATTCTCACAACCACTCACACCCTCAAATGCATTTTCGATTGCATTATTTAAAATCACACTGATATCAAATGCATTGACATTGGTTTCCATTGGATATATGAACTGGCAATCAAACTGAATACCTTTTTCCTCTGCCTCCTTTTGCTTCTGTATTAAAATCACATCTGTAACAGGATTTCCTGTCTTGATTTCTGCCACGCTTTCGCTTAAGGATTTCTTTAACTGCGCCATATACTTTTCTAGTTCTTCCGTTTCATTTTTCAGAAAAAGATGTTCCAATACAGAGATGTGGTTACCCATATCATGCTTCAATGCACGAATATCTGCATACAATTTTTCCACTTCGCTGATATGTTGTTTTGTATTCTCTATCTGCTCTGCTAGAAGAATATTCTCTTTTTCCTCACGCTGCTTTTCCTTCATTTTCTGATAAACAGCTAAAGCAATGAGTATCGCAGCAAACGAAATAATCTGATATACCACTCGAAGCGAGGTATATTCCTGATGCACATCCCAAATATATACCTGCATGTCTTCTATATACACATTTGAGAGAAAATTAAAAGTAAAATACCCCAACATAACACTAAATAATGTAGCAAAAAGTAATAACAACTCTTTCCCAGTGATATCTTCTTTTTTATTCACATACACCTTATGAATCAGCTTGATTACCAGATACATAACTGTTATCGCAATGCCATAATAGATTATCTCCACTATGCCATATACAATTACCTGCTGTAATGGATGGTACAGCAGATATTCTGTATTGATAAACACGTCAAACATCATGTTTCTAAGCACAAGAGTCACGCCGTACACTACCCAGCGGAACAAATACATTGTGGTAGCTAAAAATGCTTTCTGTTTGACTTTTCGCTTCTCTAATAGACACATGACTATCCATGCCGCCACTGCTCCTTGCAAATTTGGATATGTAATCTGCTGGGGTATGCAGAAAAATAAAAGCATTATAACAGAGTAGCAAATCCCTACAATATGTGGCTTATTCTTCATAAATGGCTTCACATATCGGTAAACAAGCCAGCCTTCTAATATGTAATTGATTACGACGGTCGAATGGCTTACTATCGCCCAATAAGTTTCTATATTTTCCATACGCAGTTACCCTCTCCTCTGAATATATTTCATATATTTCTTTACAAATTCAGGATAATTCTGCTTCGACATAATCGCAGTACCCTTTTCTAGATAAATCGTAGATGCATCATATTTCTCCACATATTTGAAATTGATGAGATATGCCCTATGTGGCCTGAAAAAGTTTTCCCCAGCCACAGCTTCAAGATCAGACATTTTCCCATAATACTCAATAGTTTCATTCAATTTGTGAATCACAACCTTGCGATTGAATACCTCAGCATAAACAATATCATCGATGGTTACTTTGATATGAACACCACCATTGTTAATCATCAGATGCCTTTCTTCTAGTGCAGGTGTGTAGGTATATAAGGCTTTTAATTCATCCACGGCATTGCAAAAAATCTCTGTAAACTTCTTATCTTCAATTGGCTTTACGATATAGTGAAATGCCCCCACATCAAATGCCTGAAATACATACTCCTCCAATGCTGTCACAAAGATAATAATCGTCTTCTTATTTTTCTTACGAAGCTCCCTGGCTGTTTCCATCCCATTCTTACCTGACATCTGAATATCTAAAAACAATATATCTATAAGCTTGTCTGCTAAAAGCAGTTCCTCACCAGAAGAATAATAATTAACTTCCGCTTCTGGGAATTGCTTAAGCACTTTATTTCCAATTAATTCACGGATATTCTTTTCATCATCACAAATAGCTATCTGCATAAATTCACTTCCTTTGAAATTCTTATACGGATATTATATCGGAATATGAGGGGGATATTGATAGGGAGTTGTTGTGAAATGACCTTTTTGTGTTGTGAAATAAGATGTTTGTTTAAAATAAAAAAGAAGTTCCCTAAATCCATCAGATTTAAGGAACTTCCAATTTTACTTATTAAAGTTAAATTTTATTAAGCTCTAACTCGCTAATTCTAAGCACTAACTACACATGAGAAACAAGTTTCTCATGTTGCCACGGTGCTCCTCGAATGCATATGCAAGCATTGCATTCTCATCGCTACTCGCGCAAATTCTTAGAACTTACCTTCTTTTGCTGCTTCTTCGATAGCTTCAGCAACTTCGCTAAAATCAAGGCTTTGGGGCATATTGGGACGCAAATGGGTCATAAACAGCGCTTCCTTTCACTACCTCTCGGCACCTTCTGGCACCTCATATCAAATCACCGAACTTCATAACCAATGAAAACATATTTCTTTTCTCGTCTACTCATATCTTCCAGTTATCTTATCAAATTTTACTGTTCTTTTGTCTTACCACGGTACACATACCCCGTGTATTCCCAGAACAGCCTTGGACTGATGTAAAATGTATAGCTGTTTGAGCCAGGCATTCTACATACAGTCCCGATTGGTAAAAAACCTTCAATGATTCCTATACGAACAAACTGATAATCCTTTCCCATAATTCTAGCAGCTTCCTTTAACGGAATATTCTCGCCTGTGAATTCTGGAATCTGATAGATTTTGTTTTCTGAGTTCATTGGACACACCTCCTTTCTTAGGTGTGTCTATAACTCTAAATGAGGTGGATTGCAAGTAGAATTTTCTTAGTACTTAAGCCAATTTTACAAAAACTTAATTTTTATTATCAACTATATTTTATCATCCTACAGAATAATTATTATTAAGATCTACTTTTATTTTTTTGCATACAAAATTTGCATACATCAGGACCAACGCATCCCGCAAGTCCAGATACAGAGCATTCCACTCTACTCACTTTACCTCTCCTTGTATACTTTATAAAATTTCTACATGATTCCTCCTTTTTTAACAATTCTTTTGATCTTTTTGAAATATAATCTTTACACCCCTTTTCATCTGCGTCACACCTAGCCCGTTTCAACATACAAAGATTTTTTCCATAATAAAAACATTTTTTCCCATTTATCTTGCTACTCGAATATTCATTTTCATTAATAACTTTTTCTAAAAAATCTTGCTCTAAAGTATGACTTTCATTTTGGGTGGCTCTTATATCTCCTATGCTGTTCTGCTGTAAATTAATATTACCAAATTGTTCTCTCTTATATTCTGCTATTGAAAAACCGTTTTCCTCTTTTTCACTTTGTAAAACTTCTATCTGTCCCAATAATTCTTTTAAGTTTTCTTTTAAAACGATATTCCCCTTCTCACCTTCAATGATTGTCATAGAAAAAAACTTTGGAAAAGATTGTTTACTTGAGACTTTGTTCTTTTTAAAATGATAAATTTTTTCTTCATCACTTGGATAGACCGCACCTATACCAATAACATCTGAAAAACATTTATTTATGGAAGCTATTTGAGAACTATATTTTAAAACAAGTTCTGCCATATAATATTTTCTTACATTATTAAAAGTAGAGAATTTTGCATCCAAAATATAATAATATTCTTTTGAATTATATAAAATCTTTATTACAAAATCTGGTGTCCATTTTTCACTCCACTTACCTTTTGAAAAATTATAGCCTGTTGAATACAAATTAATTCCAATACATGTCTTATTCGTCCAGATAGTAGGCTCATACAATAATGTAATTTCATAACCGTTACCACTATAAATATACTGATTATTTATTTCTTCAACATTATCTTCGTCATCATAAATAAGTCTATTTGCTTCATTTAAGACATAGCCACATGAAGAAAGTGCTATTTGAAATTTTATTAAACAAAAATATTCAAAAATCCGACTTAATGTCTTTAATTTAAACAAATAATTCAAATGCTCGAATGTATAATCGCCTGCTTCAAACCATTTTACAATATACTCATAACAAACCCTATAATGATACACTTGCTTAAATGTATTCGTGAGTTGAGGTATTCCATACACCTTTAATGGTAAACAATCTAACATTCTTTCATACTTATTATAAATTTCTTGAAGCATTTCTTTTCTCTTACAAAATTTTTTCATTATTCCTTTATAATAAATATATACACATCTTCCTGTTAGTTCATGTGTATTTGGTAATTGTGTAATAATGGCCTCTGGAATATTTTCCAACTCTTTAATTTTTCGTTCAAATCCGACAATTTGATTTTCTAAATAACTTATTAGGTTTTGGAGAAAACCTAGCACAATTTGATTTTCATATACATTATAAGAATATTTTGAGACATATGTTTTAACTTTAGATGGCATATAGTTTTGCTCATTAATAACTATTCCAGTATTCTTTTTTGTAAGATGTAAATTTTCCGGATTACATGCTATCCATCTCAAACTTTCTTGATCGATTATTCTCATTGAACGAGCATCTACAATAGTTGCAACATGCTCTATTGTTGCTTTTTTATGATTAGAAAAATTCCCAAAATTTTCTTCATACGCATTTATGATTTCATCTAGAATATGTAAAGTATTCCAAACTGAACGCATATCATTTTTAATTAAGCCTGATTTCTTTTTATTTTTGCTAAAACAGACTTCTAAAAAATTAGGCAAATTTTCTTCTATTTCTTGTAACATCAGCTCAACTTGTTTAGTAGTTTGTTTTGTTGTTGCAATCCTAAAATACTCAGTAAAGAAAACATTTTCATCATCATATTTGTCATCAACATATATAGTCATATATGCTAAATCATAGCAGCCTTCAAAAATCAAATCTACATCCGTTTCAAAACAATCTGTATGTGTATTATGATGTAATGGAATAGAATAATCACCTAAAAACAACTCCATGCTTTCATAATTTATATCATCATGTATAATTAATTTATATCGATAATTTTCGAACAATAATATCTCATTATTGATACGATCAAGTGTCGGTTGCTTATTACTCATCAACACCTCTGAAACTTGATTATCAGGACTTAAAATGCATAATTTCATCTTTCTATCCTCTCAGCATTAAATACTAAAGAAACCATAAAATTCATGATTAGCTCTTTCTATTATTTTAGAAATTATATTAGCACTTTTATTTAACTGATTTTCCTTACAAATATTCATCAATCCATTCAAAAACTCACCATATTTTTTTCCACTACCATTTATACATGGCAGAATTTTTTGAGATACTGCGTAATCAAGGGCAACTTCTTTTGATGACATATACTTCTCAGCAATAAGATAAAAATGACTTATAGCATGCAAACTTCTAGGACTAATTATATGATTTCCTTCTCTCATCTTATCTACAATTCTATCCAATCTATTTTTAGTTACTTGATTCATTTTCTTATCCCTAACATTATGCCAATCAAAAACTTGATTTAAAACTTCTAATGAAATAATCTCGGAATTATTTTCCACAACGGAATCATCCGACAGTCCATTAACAATCTCATCAACTGACACTGATTCCATAGATACAATCCACGCTCGATCTAAAAATCTAGGCGAAAGATTGGATGTTGTTTGGTCATAATTGATTGTAGCTAAAAACTTTAATTCAGACCCAAATTCAAATTTTATGCCATTAGGATAAGATATTGTTTGATGTGATGTGTCATCATTAAAATAGTTAAAATGAGACCAATAAAATTCTATTGGACTTAAGTTTGCTTCGTCCAGTAATACAAAATATGGAGCCTCAACTATATTATTATTTCTTTCCATGTTTAATTGTTCCATACATTCAAAGAACCTAGGTTGTGTCTTTTCAATTTCTTTTGTTAAAGGATTATAATATCCAACTAAGTCTTTAGATGAAGTCCAACCTCTTTCAACTAATATCTCAGCGAATCTTGTATCATACAATCCTAAAGCTTTAGCTAATAATTTACATAAAGATGTTTTTCCTGTCCCTGGTTCTCCAGCAAATACTGTTATATAATTTTGACATACACTAATTAGATAGTTGTATGCATCATCTTTTTTAATTGAACGCCCTGCTTCTCTCATTTTTTTACAAAGAATATCTACAATCTGTTCTGCCGTTAAATCATTATTTAAATTAACTATTCTACTAGGTACAGTCTCTTCTATGTTTTCCTCTGGCATTTCAAGTTGTGATACCAATAATTTAGTAATTTCTGCACTTCTATTAGCAGCTGCCCATTCAATTATTTTTGCATTTAAATCATTTGAAACCTTTCTATACTCCTCTTGCATCTCATCTCTTGCATTTTTCCAAACGTCTCGAGCTCGTTCTAAATCTTTGCATTCAAGTTTTGTCTTTTCAAGTGCTTTAGTTTCTTTTACTAAATCTTGCTGCAATTTTTCTATTTCTTGTCTTTTCTCATTAATTGCTTGCTCGCCTAACTTATCTAATTCTGCTTGTTTATCACTAAGTTTCTTCTTTTTATCTTCTATTTCCTCTTCAAGTTGCTCCTTCTCATTTTTCAAACACAATAACTCTTCCGTTATCTGTTTCAACTTTTCATCATAACGAACATCTTCACGAATCATATTATCTAAAAGCTCTTCATGTGTGCTCAAATATTCTTCTTTATCATTCTTTGCATTTGGATGCAATCTAAAATATTCTTCCATCAAACGCATTTTATAATCACTTAAATCCACAGATGTTTGTAATATTTCACATATTCTTTGAAGTCTAGTATCCGTTAATTGTCCATCCTCTGAAAAAGAATCTGCTATCTGCAAAAATTGTTCTCTAATATCCGCAAGATTTTCTATTGCAAGAGATTTATCAAATATGTCCTTAAAGAAATCAGCTAATTCTTCATTGTCAAAATATTCAATTTTTTCTGCTGGTTCTACACAACTAAGTTTATCCAAATTAAAAATAAATTGTAATTTATCACTTCTTCTTATAGAAAAATTTCCATCTAGAATTATTCTTTCTAAATCAAACGCTTTATATTTATTTATTGTTCCAGTATTTACAAACACCTTAATTGTATAATATGCTTCATCTCCATATGTATCCTCGATATCAGAAATCATAAACTCAAATGGTCCATAACACTCTTGACCATATCTTAATAATATTTGTTTATTAGGCTTGTGTTTAATACGTATTATTCTCTTTGTCTTGTCATTTAAAAATTCTTCAATTGAATAATCTATATCAATAATCTCAATTATTTCATCTTTATCAAAATCATCAATTGCCGATAAAGAAATTTGATACCTATTGCTATTTTCACTATATGCATCATATCCAGGATGAAAATCCTTATTTAAATCAATTCTAAATTTTAACAATCTATTCTTTATGTCATCAGTATCACCATCCGACAAATTTGCCAAAGACACTGTTCCACCATTAGGAAACAGTTCCCAACGACTATCACCTACTTCAAATAAATTTCCATCCTCGCTAATTTCATATATAGGACGTATAAAACTACGATTTCCAAAAGCTCCCAAAAAATGTCTATACATTATCTTCTCTCCTTTTTTATTTTCACTCTTGTAAAATTATTCATCCACTACCTATCAAATATTCATCTTTAACCTCCTCATTTTTTATATTTAACAATAATGCTATCATTAATTTTATCACTTTATTTTCTTCTATGCTTACCATATATGGTAGTAATCAAACACCTTGAGGATGCAAACAGACCCGTAAATTGAAAAATTTATTTCCAGACATTTCTGTCAAAACTCGAAATAAGTCTTGCACACCCCTTTTTACCCTTTATCAATATATTAGGTTATCCATCACTTAAAAAATCTCATAGAAATATCTAATAGAAATATCTAATAGAAAAGCCGACTGGCACACACCAATCAGCTCTCACAAACCCATATTCAATTAACTATCCTGCATCAATTATAAATCCAATCTCCAAGTAATCGCATCATACATTCTGCCATTCACTTCTCGATAATTTTCTTTTTGGCATACTGGGGTTTTGTTGCCCTAGCAAACTGAAACATTACTTCTTTTTCAATTCAGCAATTGCCGCATAGTGTAAAACATCAAATTCTTCTGAGGCAATATTATCTAATAATGTATTATGTTCCTTCTCCCATATTGCAATTTCATCTTTTGTAAGAGATGCCCCTACTCCACGACAAGCCTTCATTCTCCCATTCCAACTATCCTTAGAGAAATGTATATTTAATTTATATTCCTCATGATATACTAATTCGAATTTTTCATCATATAGCTCTGGAATATGTATAGGATGCATAGTTTCTCCCGCACCACTCCAATTCGGACTATATTTCAAAACAAGTTTTTCGCTTTCGCCTGCTATTTTATCCTCGAAAGGAAGCCAAGCCATATATAATATCAAAATTCGGCCATCTGCCTTTAAAAGCCTATGTAACTTAGGCATAATCATCTCATGGTCAAAATACCAAAAACATTGACAAGCAGTAATTACATCAAATGTATTATCCGTAAAAAATAAATTCTCTGCTGGACAGGCATAATATTCAATATCCATATCCTTTGATAACGCCTTTGCCTGTTCTATTTGATTCTCCGAAATATCAGTTCCTATCCACTTTGCACCATAGGAATACATATTTCTTGGAATAACCCCTGTTCCAGTACCTATATCTAACACATTCTGTCCCTTTATGCAAAGTTTGCGACTTAGTATCTTGTCATAAAACTCCTGCGGATATATATCACGATATTTTGCATAATCAGATGAAGTCCTTCCCCAATCAAATGCTTTTCCTCCATCTATTTTTTTATCCATTATCTCCATAATAAAATCCTACACTTCTAATTTATCGCATTAATTAGCTTTATATACTTCGACTTTATATTCCCCTACAAAATCAACATATTCTGCTTTCAAAATATATGTATCTGTTTTTTCAAAAGTAAAATATGTTTCCAATTCTTTTGCTTTATCTAGTTCGTACACAACATTTCCAGTAGAATCATATAAGATGATATCTAATTCTCCTGACTCTATATTAGATTTAAAGGAAAACTTTATTCTTTCGTTCGCTTCTCCAGAAAAAGTAATATTAGCAGAACTTGTTGCTGCTTCATTAAACTTCTGTGTTATATTACTAATGATTCTGGTCGATTAAATATCCATAGAATCAACAATGTAAGTGCAAACACAACAACAAGCAATATTATATTTCTCTTTTTCATTACATATACCTCGCTAAATTGAATTTCATTTAATTATTTTTCGTTCAACTTAGTATTTTTTCTAATAACTAGCCCAGTAAAAATCAAGATAATCGCCACAATTTGAAGCGGAATAATTATCACATAAGGAATAGTTATGATAAAATAATCAATAACTGTAAGAACAATACCTAAAACACATCCTAGCCCTAAAATATATCTCCACTTTTCCATAATAAATTATCTCCTATCTCAAAATTCAACACTTTGCTACTTTCACTTAATTATACCACTTCTCATATTCCAAGAAAAGCACCAATCTCGCCCCCGCTGCTACAGTTGCAGTTCCCACAATACGTCCCAATCCACGAAAAAAGAGCCATATAGGTCACCAAAGTGACTTACATGACTCCCTTATTATTTCTTCAACTGTAATTCATCAATTTCAACTCACCAATTCTAAGCACTAACTACTATAGAATTCCTAGAACTTCCTTTCCGTTACTTCATTAATCGCTATGTATGTTCTATAACTCTAAACAGATTGGATTGCATGTCTGTTTTTATAAGAATTTAATCCCATTTTAACCTTAAATAAAAAGACAAACGCCTTGAACAAATGTTCGATATATGCTATAATATACTCATATAATTGAACAGAAAGATGGATGCGATTTTCCGATGTTAGATGCCCTCTAGTACTTAAGGGGGTGATGCCCATGAACGTAATGGAAGTACTTACTCTGTTATTAGTAATTTTCGCGGCACTGTCGTACATAGACAATCATAATAACAAAAAGAAATAGCATCCCTTCCGCCTAAAGATGAGGATGCTATTTCAAAATAGATATTCAATACTGAGGGCAATCGGAAACTTCAATTCCGAGCACCTTTCTAAGTAGATTATATACTAGGGCACTTGAGAAATCAAGTGCCCATTTCTTATTTTACTGCTCTTTTTTTACCACGATACACATACCCCGTGTACTCACAGAACAGCCTTGGACTGATATAAAAACTATAAACACTTGAGTCATTCATTTTATATGCAGTACCAATTGGTAAAATCCCCTCAATTAGTCCTAACCAAACAAATTGATAATCCTTACCCATAATTCTGGCAGCTTCCTTTACTGAAATATACTCACTTATGAATTCTGGAATCTGATAGATTTTGTTTTCTGAGTTCATTGAACACACCTCCCTTCCTTAGGTGTGTCTATAACTCTAAATGAGGTGGATTGCAAGTTATTTTTTATCCAACTCTATGTCTTTTTCAAAAAACTGCCTCTCACATATTTTTATATTTCCATTATAGTTCTGACGCAACATTCTTTCCAAATTTGTAAATGCCGGAGTTGCTTTAAGATTTGGCGTTGAAGATGTAACAATAGACCTAGCATACACTCGCTTAAAATTTTTAAATACATCTTTATATAATAATAAAGTTGCGTTTATTTGCTCTAATGATTTTTGAACATTAACCCCCTTTAATTCCGTTAAAATTGCCGTCAATTCTAAATCATTTACCACAAACAGATAATCACATTTATTCGTATTAGACGGAACCGTTCTATCCTCAACAACAATCCCCTCATCCATCTTATATGAAATCACATGATTCTTTTTAGTATTTTCAAATACATATTTTTTTCTATTTTCTTCACACTTTACCGATGAACGATTATCTGATGACTCGATGCATTTACCAATATTATGATTACTACAATTCTTAATTGGAACTGATGCCAATTGTCCATCTATACATTTTTTCAAATTATCACAAATCATCCTTGTATCTCCATATCAATTAAATCATCCAACTCTTCATTCGTAATTGATGACACTTCATCAATATAATCTGTATTTATCATATGACTTTCTACATCTAATAAAGATTCAATGGAATTTTCAAAGTCGCCAACTTTGTACGCTACAAAAGACTTAAATGCAACTCTAAAACTTCTAGGAATTATAGTCTTTTCATGTTTTACATGTGCACTTTCAACTTTATCTGAATATAACAAAATATTCGTAGAAGTAAGTATATATGGACTATGTGTTGTAATCACTACTTTACTATTAGTAGAATTTACCATTAAAGAAATTAAACTAATAATATCTTTTTGAGCAGTAGGAAATAAATGTGCTTCTGGTTCTTCAATAACAATAAATGATTTCTTTTTTTCTAAAATTATTGCAAAAGCTAACATCAAAATCCATAATGCTTCCTGTTGACCTGATGAACCATACATCAATTTAACCCAATGATATTCGTCAAAATAAATCTTTTCTCCATCATTTTCACTAGTATAATCAGCTCTTAATATTTTCTTTATTAATTCATACGCTTGATCTAACGCTAAATTATTAATTTGTCCCTTTACAGTCTTCGTATAATCTCTAACCATTTCTGGTATTTTTGTTCCAAATTTATTTTTTGTGGTCCTTATTAATAAAATGAATTCCTGCATTGTTAAATCCATTTCATCAACAGACACATCTTGCAACTGTTCAGACATAGTAGCCAACAAACTTCTACCAGCAGGTATATATATAATTTCTCTTTCATTCTCAAAAATAGAAATCAATCTTTCGTTAAGGTGTTTCTTCATTACTGCAATAGCTTTAATATTATCCATGATGGATACAACTTCGTTATCAAACTTGTTCAAAAACATATCAGCAGTCTCATCAATCAATTCTGATAATTCTTCTTTTAAAATTTCATCAAAAGAAAATCGTACATACCCATCTTTATTTAAAAATATACTTATTCTTTTATTCTCGAATAAATACTTTATTGTAAATTTTTGCATATGCTTTGTTTTTCCAAAGCATCCCATAAATTGTTTAGTTAAATACTTAAAATAATTATTTAAATATTCATTTTTATGATTTTCAGTAAATTGTTGCTCGTTCATCAAAAAATCTAACGTATAATCTCTAATTTTCTGGCAAAAATAAACCACTCTACAAATAGTGCTTTTTCCTGACGCTTGTGCCCCAATATATATTTGAAAATTTTTATTTAAATCAATTTTTGCTTCTCTTACTGGTCCAAAATCTTGTATAATGATTTCATTTCTCATTCTATTCATCCCCTTAAAATATTAAATCCTATTATTTTATAACTCAAATTATATAAAAGATTCCCTTCATTTACAATACATAAAATATATTGATATTCTGGCTTAATATAATAAATTCAGACTTATGCTTTTATATACCATAGCCTCATTATAATCATCATATAAACTGTCAATATACTGTTTACAACAATCTTCATATTGTTTTCTAGATCCACATGGATACTTTTCGTTATCACTAATAAACATGTCAACCCTTTCTCCTAATAAAAAATCGTGTTTAATACAACGATTCCATTTATTTCTTGTAGCATATCCAACTTGTCCTCTTGAATGCAATATTCTATAAATCTCTTATAATACTTATTAGAAGGGACAAGAACCTCAATATTACTATATTCAAATTCTAATTTTTCTGGAACTCTCCATTCTCTTTCATGTGTCCAGTCAATCACATGTTTCATGTCCGACAAATTATAATTAACTATTCGCCAATATTCTTCTTCTGGCAATAATGATTTCATCAATTCCTTTTCTTCGTAAATAACTGGTCTACCGCCTTTTTTATAACACCACATTTTATTAAATCGTAATCCCAAAGCATAATATCTTACTTTTCCTCCTTCCTGCTCTTGCAATTTCTTTTCATACAATAAATTCTCTGCTATTGCATTTAATGGTGCTTCTTGCAGACATACTGCTGGTTTATTTCCAATAATGAACCCACTTTCCGTCGTACTACCTACTATAGTTTTCTCTTCAAGTATTTTTAGCAAGTTCTTAAAAGCATCTTCATATGTATCGCCTTTTGTTAAATGGGTTAACCTTGAGGAAATATCATTTCTATTTTTATATCTATTTCTCCATTCACTAAAATCCATATCTTATCCCCATATCCATTTATCTCTATTTTTCATCATAACTAAATGTAAATTGGCAATGTGGATAATTACTACAACCAAAAAATTCACCAAATTTTCCCTGTCTTATTTTTAAATCATACCCACATTGCGGACATATCCCTTGTCCAATTAATTCGTATTTCTCTTCTTCTCTTTTCATATTATATGCTTGAAGTCTATTTTCTAATGGCACATCAAAATCTTCTAAAGAACCCACTCTATTTTTTCCTGAGCATAATATTTGATCTTGCTCATCCTCTTTATTTCTATTCCTTTTGTAACCTACAAAATAATCACATCCATAGCAATCGTCAAGAAAATTAGCATATGGCTTTCCTTTCCATACTCTTCTTTTAATTGGACAATAATCAACATGAGAAGCATATCCTCTTACGATAATTGGCTTCCAATCTGAAACATCAAGAAATTTTTTGTAAGATATTTCTCTTTTTCCATTATATATCCAGCTTTTATTATCGTTTTCAAATAACAGCTCTTTACATAATGCTTCCTTTGTTATATTTCTCTCTAATTTACTTAAGTCAATTTCTATTGTAGGGATACCTATTCGTTTAATTTTTCTCTTTTTTTCATTATCGATTTCATGTGTCACATAAATCTCAACTATTATCTGTCCGATATCTGTTACTAGTAAAATATCTGGTACTATATCATTAATTTTCTTTTCTAATATTACATCAGAGACATTAATTACCTTTTCATCTTCAATTAATACTTCTCTTCCATTTCCAGGTAGAGTCAAAAATAGTGCGGGTACACTAATCTGTTTATTTTCGGCTATTATTTCCTTTGCAGCTAAGTGCAAAGAAGTTTGATAACCATATTCACATTCCTCAGTACTTTTATGTGCAAAATGATGAATAACTTTTTTTCCCTTCCTAGCAATAAGTGTTTCCCCACATGCTGGACATCTACATTCACATTTTAACCCACTTTCGACTTCTGAAATATGTACAATTTCTCCATTTTTAATGGCATATATCATATTTTGGTTTTTCATTAATATCTTCACCTAAATCTTCACCATCTCCTGTTGAGATCTAAATTCTATTGTTTTAGCATTGCCACCAGTTCTTCTTATCAATTCATCCTGCCCTATCACTTTAACAAGATTCGCAATCTGTTGTCCCATTACATCTTTATTTAAATAATAGATTGTAGTATATACATTATCATTTAGAATTAAATCTCTTAGAATATCACTATCTGTAACATCCAATGAATGTCCAAAGATAAAAACTTCATGTGTGTATTTTTTATATGACTCATACTTCCCATTATTCTTTCTTGATGTAAGTTTATTTAAAACAACCTTATTATCACCAGAGAAATAACTTGCATCTTCACGAATACTATCAACCCAATCTTTATATTTACATCCTGTTTCCTTATGTATTCTTTGATAATATTTTTTAAATGTTATAAAACTAGTATCCTTATTTTTCCTATCACAAGACAAATATTCATCAATCCCTAATACCATATTATTGGATTCCATTGAATTTTGAACATTTGCCCTACCATGAATATAGTCATAATCCAACTCTTCCTTTGGGTCATATTGCCTTTTATAAATATCTGTATAGTTAAAACTTAATATTTTATCAAAATGAATATTTGAAATATCTGGTGATATAACAGTACAATTACTTTTTTCAACATACTCACACAAATATATCTCTAATGCTCTGATTAATCGTTTTAAATCTTTATCCAAAACAACTACAAACTCATTAATTTTTTCTAAATCTAAAAAAACATCTTCTAGTTTCTTTTTAGATACATTTACCACATTTTTAATAATAGTTGTTCTATTATCTGCAATAGACCAAACATTGTCACCATTCTCGGTTAATACTTTTATATCATCTAATAATTGTATTATCCTTGATATTTCACTCTCGAAATCTATCCAATTTTCTTTTGTATAAGTCCCACATTTCGTAAAATATTCAATCCAAAAATTATTCTGTATCATCTTTTTGAATTCGAGACATAAAGTAGGTTCTTCAAAAATTAATCTATCCAAGAATTGATTTTTAGGTTTAGCTACATTATTTAATCCCCCATTTGCCATGATATGAGGAGTATTTGTTATTGAAATAAAACTCTCCACTACATCTAAAAAATCTGTATACTTCGTAGGTAATCCATGTGCTAAATCAAATCCATTTCCAATAACAAGTATCTTCATAATAACATTCTCCTTTTGTAACTCAATGTATAAAAACCTTTACATAAATATATTAAAATTTCAAATAAATTTTCTAGCAATAATCCTTCCACATATTATTATAACAAACACTATAAAAAATGAAATAGTACCATTTATGGTAGCATCTTCATTCCTATTCAATTGACAACTAGCGTAATATGAAAATTTAATTACCATCAACTTACCTCAAGGGATATTAAAAGCCGACTGGCATACACTAATCGGCTAATAACATACTCATATTCACTTAATTAACCTATGTGCCAGCATTGCTAACACATACCACTCAAAATCAATTTAGCCTTTTAATAACATTAGAAATTATATCGAGATTTTTATCTAAATCACTCAACACTTCCATTCTATGACCTACACCTTGTTCTACATGGCATAGAACTCCCTCTTTATCACAAACCTTTTTAAGCATCTCCACATCTATATATCGATCTTTATCTCCAACTGCAACCAGTTTAATATCGTTTTTACTGTGGATATATGGCAAAGTCTCATTAAGTGGAGTAAAAAGAATTAGTGTCGCAGGAATATGATATTTCTCTTTTATCTGACATGCCACTACCGTTCCAATACTCTTTGCAACAAAAACAATGTCATCATATTCGCTAAAATCAATCTGAGAAATGATTTTAGCAGCATTATCTAATAAAACACCAAACTCACACCTTCATTTCGTGGATGGCGAATAAACACTTTCTCATACCCTTGGTCTTCATAATACTTTGCTCCAAAATATAAAACAGGAATCTCATATCCACGTCCACCTGGAAATGAAATTACAACTTTCTTTCCCATTACTGCTCTATACCTCCTAACAACACTATTACGTTTATCTTTTTCCTACATTAAAATTATCTTCAGCCACAATCTCAAAAGGCTCTCTCTTAAAACAAAAACAATTAACTTTATCACTTTCTGACAACATATTCTGTAAACGTTTTCTTGTCAATGGAAATGTTACCATATCCAAAGCATCTTCTTTTCTTACCCACATAACCTCAGAACTTTCGTTGCTAGTAGTGAGCTCACCACTCAGATATCTACAAGAAAAATCTATATTCACAACATCCTTTTCAACATTCTTGCATAAACCTATAAAGCCAGTAATCTCAACATCTACACCAGATTCTTCTTTTATCTCTCTGATTAAAGCATCTTGGAATGTTTCACCTGGTTCGACCATTCCGCCTGGATATTCCCAACCTCTTCTTGGACTATTTATAAGTAATATCTCTCCGTTATCGTTGCTTACCAATCCTGCAACAGAAACAAAATGTGTATAATTCATATATCCATACCTCAAAATTAAAATATGTTTATTTCTTAAATCTTACTATTCCATCAAAAAAATCCATTCCTAATAAGATATCCATTCCTTCAGGAGCACCATATATTTTATCTTGCATAGTTATATTATGTAATTCCACTTCTGCCCCTTCAAAATCCACCTTGAATTTAGGTATCATTTGAACATACATCTTTTCAGCTGTCCCAATGCCTACAACATCATCTTCTATATAAACTGGTTTACAATTTTCACACTTAACATTCTTTCCTAAAATCGTTTCTGTGAGTCCTGTATCAATCCCCGCATTATAACTTTGTCCATGCGAAGAAATATTAATTATAGGAAAACCATCATAACAAACCAAGTTTTCCTTTATTGTCATATCCGAATCACTTATATCAAGAGTATGCATTGTTGGATTATATATCCATTTATACATATTGATAACATCATATCCCAATAGAATAACATTACCATTATTATTTCCTGCGTTAACAGTTTCTGTTAGAAAATCACAGTTACATCTTCTAAGGAAACTTTCACTTACAACCGTCTTCTGTGCCCCACTATCAAATAAAGCAACTCCCATTTCAGAACCAACCATAATATTAATAAATAATAGATTCTCAAAAATCATATTTGCAAGACAATTGATATTTTACCACTCTCCATGAATTTCAGTTTACTTTGTAAAATTTATCTAATTATACCACTTCTCATATTCCAAGAAAAGAAAAAGTCCTCTAAATCCGTTTAGATTTAGAGGACTCTAATAGTTCTTATTTTACAATACCGTTCTCTTTTAAGATTATTCAATTATTTTTTTATAAAATTCTTCAGCAGATATTGGCTTAGAAAAATAAAAACCCTGTATTACATCACATCCACTATCTTTTAAATAAATATACTGATCTTTTGTTTCTACACCTTCTGCAACAACTGGAAGTTTTAACATACTTGCAAGATTTAATACACATTGGATAATACTGCTTCCCTTTTCATCTTCATAATCATCAATAAAGCTTTTATCCAACTTAATAACATCAATAGGAACCGAATGTAACATCATAAGAGATGAATAACCAGTTCCAAAATCATCCATAAGAATTTTGAATCCAAAATTTCTAAGTTTCTCTAGTGTAGTACGGAATAAATCAATATCCTCAAAAAATGCACTTTCTGTAATTTCAAGTTCCACCAAATCTGCTGGAATATCAACTTCCTTCATATAATTACAGTAATAATCCGCAAAAGACTTATCGTACAACAACTGTCTTGAAACATTTACAGAAATAGGCACCGGTGTAATTCCATTTTCAATAAGTTTTTTCTGTAAATTGCAAACCTGCACAAACATTGTTTTATCTAACTCACGAACAAACCCGTTATTCTCAGCCAAAGGTATAAATTGACCAGGGGGAATTATATTACCCTCTGTAGTAATCCATCGAACTAATGCTTCTGCTCCACAAATCTTACCTGTTTTTGCATCGTATTTTGGTTGAAAGTATGGAACAAACTCATTCGCCTCAAGAGCATCTTCCATCTTCTTTTCCATATGTTTATTCTGATATTTCTTGTCACGGAAACTAGTATCATAATAAGCAATAATTGAATCGTCTGTATACTTAACTGTTTCGTGTGCAGTTCTTGCTTTATTTAGCATAATATGAATATCTTCATCATGGTCTTCCACAATATAAATTCCCATGGATGGACGAAGCATCGTTTCAAATCTTGCATTATCATGTATGTTTTTGAAAAAGTTTCTCAAAATTTTTTCACATTCTTCTGGATCATCATAAAAATACATGACACAGAACTGGTCTGAACTGTTTCGTCCAATAATACCCTTTTCACCTACACAATCCTGAATTATGGAATATATTCTACGAATATTCTCTACACTTTCCTCATATCCGTATAGTGTAGAAATCAGATTGAAATTATCTATATCTAAAAATATAAATGCAGCATTCTTATTGGAATCTTTTTTCAATCGTTTCATACAATCAATACAAAACTTTTCATAACTGCGTCCACCAGTTAATGGATCTACATATAATGCTTTCTCTAATTGCTTATTTTTTACTTTTAATACATATTGTATACTAAGGACAATTACTACAGCACAAACAAACATCACCATGCAATATCCTAAAACACGATTCATTACTGCAATCTTTGTTTCCTCTACAAATTCTTCTGGAACCGTGCAAAAAACATACCAGTCACTAACACTTATTTTTTTATAGTATGTGTATAAATTATGTTGTCCGTCTCTTTTTATTTCAAAAAAGCCTTCTCCGTGATTTTCCAACTGTGTTTTTAAAGAAGATGCCGCATTATCATCATATTTTTTAACATACTCATATATATTTTCCATTTCTGGAATAGCATTAGAATGGTGAGAATTAATAATAATATCACCTGCACTATCAATAATGTATGTATATCCCTCTCCATCAAAAGAAGATGCTGTCAGTATATCTTCAAATATATCACTATGATAAACAGATGCCAATACTCCTAATATTTCATCCGTATCCTTATGATATACTGGACATACATATACATTTATCATTTTTCCATCTGCTCTATCGACTATAGCCGTCGATAATACACTTTCTCCCTGAAGGGCAAGTTCAAAATTCTTTCCACCCTTCATATTGAGTTCACTTCCATCTGTAGTTAAAGTAACACCATCTGGATAAGAAAAGGCAACTCTTTTCATTCCATAACGTTCCGCAAAAGAAGACATACGTTCCATTGCACGCTCAGGGTTATCAAAAGAAAGCGATAACTGCATAGCCAAACTCTCTATCATCTGCATATCAGTTTCATAACGACCTTCTATCAATTCAACACATAAATCTGCTGAATTCTCCATAGTGTCGATAATGTGTTTATCCATTGTTTCTCCAACACTGTTTGAAAAAACAAAGGTTACAGGAATAATAGCCAATAGTACAATATACACTATAAACACATATATATTTTTCTTTTCTTTTTTCTTTTTCATACCCCATTTACCATCCCAAACAAAAACTCTATTATGTTTATGTTATTTTTTACAATTCTTCATTATTGTAAGTCAAATCATACTATTTTTCAATATTTGCTCAATTAATTTTCTAAAATTTAGAGTTTCAGTTCCCTACAAATTTATTGCTTTCATTTTATGACACATTCATGTATAAAGCATATTTAAGCAAACACTCCACTCGCTAAATAAAAAAGTAGAGGAAGAACTATCTCCCTCTACTCTATTGATTAAAGTGACTCCCATAATAGGGTAATCAAGCTTTTTGAGGGGCTACATTCTTGAGGGTTTGATTTGAGGGACTTTCGTGAGGGGCTGGTTTGAGGGTTTCTCATGAGGGTTTATAGAAAAATTGAAGATTTAATAGAAAAACCAGGGTTGTCAAAAGACTTCCCTGGTTTCCTTTTTGAAGAGACTCTATTGTCCTTCTATCCTTCTTTTCTTATGATATGTTTGCAGATTATATTTTAGAAAAAGGAGGATACAAATGAATAGTATCACAGAATTACTAAACCTTGAAGACTCTGATATTTTTATTTCTGACATCAGCATTCAGGGCACAACCAAAACCCTTACTCTTGAGACAAAACTCTATTCTCATTATTGTCCATCATGTGGATTCCGAATGCATTCTAAAGGTATTAAAAATCGAACTATCAAACATCCTATCTTACAAGATAATTACGAGCTTATTCTAATTCTTAAGCAGCGTCGCTGGAAATGTACAAATCCTGAATGCAACTATGATATCAGTGATTCTTTTAAATTTGTCAACAAACGCAGAAGAACCACCAACGCTACTGATATGCTCATAGTTTATGCTTATCGTGACCTTA
The DNA here is from genome assembly GCA_017436865.1 of Lachnospiraceae bacterium. Classification (GTDB taxonomy): domain Bacteria; phylum Bacillota; class Clostridia; order Lachnospirales; family Lachnospiraceae; genus COE1. The sequence continues at coordinate 1,228 of JAFSCH010000088.1, read as the reverse complement.
TGGAAACCTCTGTTTCTATTGCAAACCGTTTTCATATCTCGGACACCCATGCACACGAAGTATTTGACCGTTATGTAAAAATGGATCGTTTACCACTTACAGATGCCATCTGTATTGATGAAGTATATCTGGATATGGACGAATACTGTAAATACGCTTTAGTTATTCAAGACTTTCACACAGGAGACCCTATCGACCTGCTAAGAAGTAGACGAGTCAATGTAACAGAGCCTTACTTTGTCTCCATTCCAACTGAAGAACGAAATGCAGTAAGATACCTTATTTCTGACATGTATAACCAATACATATCCTATGTTGATAAATACTTTCCTAATGCTGTCCCTGTGGTTGACTCATTTCATGTAATTCAATGGATAACAAGAATAATTGATAATTATATCCGACAGTTGCTTAAGAAATTTCGACAACGAGATAGAGAACTGGAAGATCAGCTATCCTATGAACAGCAAAAACCTGTTTCTCTTCCACCTTCTGATGAAGTATATTTGCTCCAAAAATACCGTTGGTTAATTCTTGCAAGTCAGTCGAACATTAAATATCATTCGGATCCAAGAATGGATTCACATTTCCATTGTTTAATGAACACCTTTGACTATGAAGATGCTCTATTTCGCATTGACCCAAAACTCAAAGATTTTAGAGATTTAAAAGAAACCTATCTCCAATTTAACACTCGTAACGCTGGTAACCCAATAAAAGCCCGTGAAGAACTTTCCGAACTCATTATCATGTACCAGACTTGTGAACATGAAATTTTCAGAGACTTTGGAGACCTCCTTGAAAAGTATGAAGATTATATCATCAACTCTTTTATCATGGTTGAAAAACATGGAGCAGGAAAAGTCTATAACAGTCGATTATCAAATGGTCCTATTGAATCCATCAATCGCAAAGTCAAAGACTTAAAAAGATTAGGCAGAGGATTTCGTAATTTCGAGCATTTCCGCAATCGCTTTCTATATGCCACAAGACAAAATCCTGTATTAAATGGTGTATCAGAATACAATCCTGTTTTGTATTTTGAAGATGATGACACCTAAAAAATCCCATTATAAAAGGAGCTGACATTTCAAATGTCAGCCCCTCATCATTGACCCTCAAACTAGCCCCTCACGAAGAACCCTCATGAACTTGTTTTAAAAATCGAGTAAACCCTCACGAGAAACCCTCAAAAAGTTTGGCAAACCATCAAGAAGTTTGATTATCC
>JAFSCH010000012.1 GCA_017436865.1 Lachnospiraceae bacterium | reverse complement strand
TAAAGTTTTCCACAAAAAAATAAAATTGGATAACTATAACTATAGGATGTGGATAACTTTTGTGTTTTATCGCAAGTGCAAAACATATGTTTGGTTTTGCTGAAAAGGCAGGCTATAGATAAATTTACCTTTCATTGCTGCATCAAAGTGAGTTACCATTGACATTATGTGAGCAGATATTGCAATATGTTACTTATGAAGGTGAAGTTGTATTAGATTCCTTTGCTGGAAGTGGTGTAGTTGGCGAAGCTGCATTGAATATGAAACGTAATTGTATTTTAATTGAGATATTAAAAGAGAATGTTGAAAAAATAAAAAATAGGTTAGGACAAAATAGAATGTTTCGGCCGTTAATGGAGTGATATAATGAATTTGCAAATGGATTATAGATTAGCAGAACTGTATAATAGTAATTCTCAAAAAATAAGGGTAATCACAGAAAGTTGGGTGAATCAGAATCTTTTTTGTCCTTATTGTGGTGGTAGTTATATTTCGCACTTTGAAAATAATAGACCAGTTGCAGATTTTTATTGTCCAAGCTGTGCAGAAGAATATGAGTTAAAAAGCAAAAGTGGTTCTATTAGTAATAAAGTTAATGATGGTGCATATGCGACGATGATTGAACGAATCGAAGCAATTAATAATCCCAATTTCTTTTTTATGCATTACAATAAGAAGGATTTACGAGTGAAAAATTTTATTATGGTTCCAAAGCATTTCTTTTCAACAGAGATTGTAGAAAAGAGAAAACCTTTATCAGAAAATGCTAAGCGTGCAGGCTGGGTAGGTTGCAATATTGTTTTAAAGCAAATACCAGAAGAAGGGCGGATATATATTGTAAAAGATGAAATGGAGCAGTCGGTAGAGGCAATTCTTGCAAAGGTTCAAAAAACTAATTTCATTTGTGAATATAAGTTAGATGCAAGAGGATGGGTATTAGATATTTTGAATTGTATCAATAAAATAGAAAGTAGAGATTTTACTTTGGAGCAGATGTATCAATTTGTACCAATGTTGGAAATAAAGCATCCGGAGAATCGTCATGTTAGGGATAAGATTCGTCAGCAGTTACAGATATTGAGAGATAAGGGGATAATAGAATTTAAAGGTAGGGGAAGGTATAAGAAGATATAGAATTGACGCGAAAAAATTTAGTATGAAAATGGTATGTACTGTTGCGACGTTGTCGCAACTTTTGAAAGGTAGGTAACATAACGTGAATAACAAAATTGTCATAGAAAATAGTATTGACAGTGTTTATGAAGAAATAAATGCATTAATTCAACAAAAGAAGATAGGTGTAAAAAAAGTTGTTAATGATGCAATGGTATCTCTTTATTGGGGAATTGGGAAGCGATTATCTCAGGAAATCATAGGAGAACATAAGCCAGAATATGGTAAAAGAGTAGTTGTTGAAATTAGTAAGAGATTGGCAAGAGAATATGGAAGTGGCTTTGATAAAACATCAATTTCAAGAATGATAAAATTTTATGAAGAATTTCCCGAATTTCAAAAAGTTGCGACACTGTCGCAACAATTAACGTGGTCACATTTTGTGGAACTCTTACCTATTGAAGATGAATTAAAAAGAGACTTTTATGCCGCCATGTGTAAGAATGAAAATTGGTCAGTACGAACATTGCGAGAGCGTAAAAAATCTATGTTATATGAGCGTACAGCAATATCAAAGAAGCCAGACGAAACGATAGTAAATGAAATTGCAGAGCTAAGAGATGATAGAAAGATGTCTTTAGATATGTTCTATCGTGATCCTTACATGTTGGATTTTCTAGGACTTAAGGACACATATAGTGAAAAAGATTTAGAAAATGCAATATTGGCAGAGTTAGAAAAATTTATTTTGGAAATGGGGTCTGATTTTGCTTTTTTAGCACGACAAAAGCATATTGTTTTGGATGGCAAAGATTATTATATGGATTTGTTGTTCTATCATCGAACATTGAGACGGCTGGTATTGATAGAATTAAAGCTCGGAGAATTTGAGCCACAGGATAAAGGACAAACAGAATTGTATTTGCGTTGGTTAGAAAAATATGAAAAAGCAGAGGGAGAAGAAAGTCCTATTGCATTGATATTGTGTGCGGAAAAATCACAGGAAACAATAGAATTACTGGAATTAGACCATGGTAGTATTCACGTAGGGCAGTATCTGACGAAGATGCCTCCAAAGGAACTGTTGGAAAAGAAATTGTCATTGGCAATTGCAAATGCAAGAGAACAGTTAGAACAGAGAATGGAGTAGAAAGTATCTGGGTACATTTTGGGTACACCCGTTTAAAAACCACATAAACCACAGATAAAATACCACCAAAACACACCACAAATCAAACCAAAATCATCAAACCATACCCGTTACCAAACCGGTAAAATTGAGCTGGAGTAAATAACAATCACGGGAAGTTTCAAAATTAAGAGCTTTCCGTGTTTTTTTGCTTGCAATTTCTGTATAATAAAGATAAGGTTATTGTTGGGAATAGAGGAATTGATAAGGAGCAGGTAGATGAAGCGGATAACTATAGATGAAATAGAAGAAAAGTACAGGATAGAGCGATATCAGGATCTTTATGACAAAATAGTGACGCTAATGGAGAATAATCAGTTAAAACCTGTTTATGCTGCTGGGAAAAATGGAAAAAAACCGACATTATATAAGGAATACTGGATAGTAGAAGAACAAGAAGATAATTCACAATATATAGATGAGTTATCGTATTTTTTTGTGCCAGATATAGAAACAACATATTATCTAAAACATATCAAACAATATAAGGAAGATAGAACATGGCTATTACTGTTAAATCAGTATCTCAAGACAAATCGTAATCATCTTAACATTCCAAAATCTATGAATGAGCGAAGCTTTGAAATATGGCATCGTGAAAAGTTTTTGAAAGAAGAACAAGGCAAGAAAATCTTAAAAAGGTGTGGGATAGCTTTAGAGAGCTTAAATATTTACGAGACCACAGAACCCTTAGCATATTACACGGGGACAAAGCAGACGCCACAAAATATGTTAATTCTTGAAAATAAAGATACTTTTTATAGTATGAGAAAAAGTCTTATGTTGGGAAACAATATAATATTGGGAATGGAAATCGGAACCTTGATTTATGGCGCAGGAAAAGGAATAATTCGTTCTTTTCAGGATTTTTCGTTGTGTGCAGAGCCATATATGCGGGATAAAGAAAATCATATCTACTATTTGGGAGATATGGATTATGAGGGGATAAAAATCTATGAGAGTCTTGCTCGTGTATTTGAAAATGAATGTATGATAGAGCCATTTCAAAACGGCTATCGGAAGATGTTAGAAAAAGCAAAGCTGATAGGGGAGAAAGAACTTCCAGATATGAAAGCGGGACAGAATACGAATATCGATGGTATTTTTCAGAAATACTTTAAAGAACAGGACTATTTGGATATGCAACATATTTTAGAGCAAGGTAAGTATATTCCGCAAGAGATTTTATCTATAGAAGATTTGTAGTTACTGTTCACACAGCACTTAGCATTTACTGCTAAGTGCGTAAGAAAGAGTAGCTTAGTTAAGCAAAAATCCATTTGCGAAGCAAATTAAGGATGGATTTTTGTACGTTACTGGAACGGAGTGAACAGTAACGATTTGTAGTTAGGAAGGACGGAATAGTAAAGAGAAATGCAGTATGAGTTTTTAAAGCAATTTCCAAAAAGAATGAAGCATGTAGGAATGTACGGATTATTATTACAGAACAGTGCGCAAAAACAAATTTGGAAGCAATATGGTTTTTTGAAGTTAGATGAGCAAATTAATGTAATTTTTGCAGTAATGCTGTACATAATGGAACAATCCTTAAAAGAAGAAAAGTGCACCATGGATGACATAGGTGCTTTTTTGGATGATATTAATACGACATATTTATATAAAAACATGTCATATGACGATTGTAAGAAAATGGGAGACTTTATTATTAACGTGATTTTATCAAATGAAGGAAAACCGATGTATTTTGATGGTTTTGATTTCGAGCAGAGAGCCTATAAGATTATGAATATCAGCTATATTGCAAATAAAGTCATCTATACAGAAACCGATATGAAGCGTACGTCTTATTATTTGACAGACGATGGATATAATCTATTGCTGTCGACACTTGAAATTGAGAATAATATGAAGCTTACTATACATGAGATGATATTTAAGATGCATCTGGAAAGGCAGAGTTATGATAAAGCCGTAGATGAGATAAAAAATGTATTCAATTTGCTTCGTATTCAATTGCAAAAGATTCAAGAGGCAATGCTTAGGGTCAGAAGAAATGCACTGAATTACTCTGTTGCGGATTATTCAGTTTTATTAGAAGAAAATATGGATACGATAGACGCAACAAAGCAAAAGTTTCAAAGCTATCGTGAAACAGTTAAAAAACGGGCAGGGGAATTGGAAGAACAAAATATCAATGTAAGTAAGCTGTCGAAGGAAGATGAGGATAAGCTGAATAATTTGAGAATCATTGAAAATTATTTGAATCGTGGAATTGATGAACATCAGAAAATATTGAATTCTCATTTTGATTTGAAAATATTATATGAAAAAGAGCTGGAGCTTCTAGCGCAGATGTCATTAATTCAACGTTTTTCGCTAAGAACAGAATTGTATGATGAGGTATTGAAAAATGCATCTGTATTAGAAAATATGGATACTTTTTTTAGACCGCTATTCTATCAGGAACCAGAGAAAATATATAATATTAACAAATGTATGGAATTACAACGGCCTATACGTAAGAAAAAGGTAGAGGAAGAACAGGAAATTCTTGATTTTGATGAAGATGAATGGCAGGAAGAGCTGATAAGAAAACAGAAAGAGAAACTGATAAAATACGAGAAAAGTCTGGAAGTAATCCTAGATATGGCTATAGAGAAAGAAATGATTACCTTACAGGAAATTAAGGAATTATATGAACAGAAGGAACAAAAGGAACTTTCTATATTAATTCCAAGTATTGATATTTTTAAAGAAATTATGGTTGAGTTGATTAAGAGCAAAGAAATAAATATTCCAGTATTGCAAAAAGAGAAGAGTGAATATATTACAGAGCAAACGTATGACTTTCAGCTAAATGAGATGCTGTTAAAGCTGATAGAGCAGGATGAGAAAAAACAAAAAATTACAAAAATATATATTGCAAGAACAGAAAAGCAGCAGGTAGTTGAGTTTTCTCACATATTGGATGAGAAAGGAAATGAGAAAACCATACGCTGTTCTAATGTACAGATTATGGTTGACATGTAACTGTGAAGGTACTGAATGGTTATGAAAACGTGCAGAAAAGAGGATAAACATGGCATATGAAATGGGAGAAATCAGGCTTAGCCAGCAAATATTTTACTATTTGTTAGAGCATCATGAATTAAGAGAAGAGGATGAGCAGAGGCTATATCGTGCATATACAGAAGAGGAAGCCGTGCAGAATTTGGTGAAATCACAGGCAGAGGAAGCGGTCAGTACGGTGGAACGATATGGAAATGTCATTTATCTGATTCCGAAGGAAGAGAATGTCTTTTTGGGATTTTCTAAGGCAAAATTAAAAGAAGTATTGTGTAAATCAACAGGGACAGATAAGGATTTCTATTTGTCTCAATTTGTAATACTTACTTTATTGGTAGAGTTGTATGATGGACAAGGTAGTAGCAGTCGTTCTAGAGATTTTATTAAGATTGGCGAGTTACAAAATACGTTGTCAGAACGTTTAAAGGAAGGTGTAGAAAACACCTCAGAAGAGGAAGAAGAGCAGAAGGGAATCGCGTTTCGTAATATGCAGGAAGCGTATGAAGCTCTTCGTTCGGATGACAAAGGATCAAAGGCAAAAACGACAAAAGAAGGTTTTTTACATGCCATTTTTATGTTTTTGGAAAAACAGGGACTCATTGATTATATTGAACAGGATGAAATGATTAAGACAACAAAGAAGCTGGATAATCTAATGGATTGGAATATTTTAAACCAAAACAATTATCAAAGAATCAGAAAGGTATTAAACAATGAGTAAGATAAATGCAATTCGATTGATTAATTTAAATTATAACAATAATGCCATTCGTATTAGTGATGAGACTTTTCAGCTGGGTGGACAAAGTACTCTACTTTCATTGCGAAATGGTGGTGGAAAGTCGGTATTGGTACAGATGATATCAGCACCGTTTGTGCATAAGCAGTATCGTAAGACAAAGGACAGACCTTTTGAAAGTTATTTTACCACAGCAAAACCAACCTTCATTATGGTGGAGTGGGCATTGGATCATGGTGCAGGATATTGTCTGACGGGAATGATGGTAAGAAGAAGTCAAGGAACAGAAGAACAGAGTGCGGAACCGTTGGAAATAGTTAATTTTATTGCAGAATACACGAACCGTTGCGAATATGATATTTTTCATATGCCGGTGGTAGAGAAAAACAAAAAAGAGATTGTATTGAAGAGCTTTCAGACATGTAAACAGTTGTTTGAGACCTATAAAAAGGAAAAAAATAAAAAGTTCTTTTATTATGATATGAATAATTATGCCCAATCAAGACAGTATTTTGATAAGCTGTCGGAGTACCAAATTTATTATAAAGAGTGGGAAAACATTATACGAAAAGTTAATCTGAAAGAATCAGGCTTGTCGGAATTATTTTCAGATTGTAAAAACGAAAAAGAACTCTTGGAAAAGTGGTTTCTAGAAACGATACAAAGCAAGTTGAATCGTGAACAAGATAGAATGAAAGAGTTTCAGACAATTATTGATAAGTACGTTAGAATGTATAAGGATAACAAATCCAAGATAGAGCGACGAGACACCATTTTACGATTCAAGGAAGATATGCAGGAGATTGAGGAAAGAGCCATTGCATATCAGCAGTCAGAAAAAGAAGTGGAAACGGCTAAGAATAAAATAGCTTGCTTTATTAAGGAATTGTATCGTTTGGAGGAGCTGATAGAGCAAAGTAGACAAGAGTTGGATGGGAAAATACAGACCTGTGATACAGAGCTTGCCCGTATTACCTATGAGAAGCTCTCTATGGAGATTCATCAGATGGCTGATGAGTTGAGCTATAAGATTAGTAATCGCGATATGATTCAAATAGAAATGGACCAATTGGATGAAGAAATACATAAAATAAAGCATATGATTCATCTGTTTGAATGTGCAAAGCAGCAAGAGACAGTGGATGAATACCAAAAAGACAGTGATTTGTTAACACAAAGAATTGATGTATATCGTCAGGATGAGAAAGAATTAGAGCCGGAGAGAGCACGTTTAGGTGGTTTCTTAAGAAGGTATTTTATGCAAAGCTTGACGGAAGTAAATGAGGTCGCAGAAGAGCTTGGTTCAGAACATAGTAAGATAGAGCAACAAAAGGAAGAACAGAAGCAAAAGGAAGAAGAGTACCAGAAGCAAATAGAAGAATTGATAGTCAGGATTGCGGAATGTGATACCAGAATTAAGGTATTTGACGAGGTAGAGGACCGATTTAATCGTAATTTTCAAGAAAATTTTGCCAGAAATATAGTAGGTGATTATGAGTCAGGAATGCTTGAGATTAAGAAGGAAGAATATGAAAAGCAGCAGACGGAGCTTGTAAGAGCTTGCAATCAGCATATTAGACAACAAAATGAAAATGATACAAGGAAGAAGAGCTGCGAGCGTAAGAAGGAAGATTTGCAAGACGAAAAAAGGAATCAGGAATATCATTTACGAAAGCTGCAGGAGCAGGCGCAAGATTATGAGAAACAGATAACAGAACGCCAAACGATTATGAGATATCTTGATGTGGATGATGCGAAGCTGTGGAATTTAGATAAACTGATAGAAGCTGTTGATAAAAAGCTTGCAGATATTGATAGAAATCGAAGCATCTTGGAGAAGCAGGAGGATGAACTGCAAAAAGAATGGAAAAGACTTACTTCCGGTGAAATACTAGAGCTTCCGCAGGATTTTAAGGAAATGCTGGCAGATTTAGAGCTCCATCCTGTATACGGAATGAACTGGATAGAAAAAAATGGTTATAGTGCACAGGAAAATATTGAGTTGGTGCGCAAGCAGCCATTTATTCCTTATTCTTTAATTCTTCCACGGGCAGAAATGAAAAAGCTTGCGGCTTGTAAAAATGAGATTTATACATCTTTTCCAATTCCGATTATTCCAAGGGAAGATTTAGATAAGGCATTAGTGGAAGAACAAGGAAGCATCCTTGATTTACAGGGTATTAGCTTTTATCTATGGTTTAATGAAAAGTTGTTAGATGAGGAAGCGTTAAGAGTACTGATTACACAAAAGGAAGTGGAAATAAAGAAAAAGCAGGAACAGCTTCAGAATTGTAAGAATAATTATCAGGAATATCTAGATAAGAAAACGATATTAAAAAAGCAATCTCTAACCAAGGATAAGGTAGAGGAAAATCGAACACAGCAGGAAGAAGCGGTAGCGGCTATACATGAAATGGAAGAGAATATTATTGCCGTTAGTGAAGAAATTAAAGAATTGACTCAGAAAACAGAAGAGTTGATTCAGTTGATATTAGTTGAAAAGCAAAAAATAGAAGAATACAAGCGAAGAGAAATAGAATTTGAGAAGTTTTGTGAGCAGTATAAGGCTTATCAGAAGGATATACAGGATAAAACATATCGCTCAGCGGACAAAATACGTTTTGAAGAAAGAAAACAGATGGCAGTTTCTTTACTGGAGAAGCTGGAAGAGGCTGGAAGAACCTTAGAAAGAAAGCGTAGTCAGACACAGGAAAAAGTAACGGAATTGCAAAATAAGCTGATAAAGTATGAAGACTATGAGCCAGTAGATTCTTTAGAGGAACATAAACGACCGGAAGAGGCAGAGGCGCGATATGAGGCAATTACGACAAAGATGTCAGTTCAGCTTCAGGACTTAGAAACACAATATGATAAAACGAGAAAAAATCTGAATAAAGCCAAGGAGCAATTAAATAGATTGCAGGAACGTTATGGTTTGAAAGATGAAGAATGGGCAGACGTAGTATTTCAAGAGGAAGAGCAACGTCGGCAGGAAATCGTGTTAGAGGACAAACAGAAAAAAAGAAAGGTTAAAGAGAATCTTTGGAATGAAGAGGAGAAACAGATTGCTGTTTTATCAAGTAAAATTGTGGATAAAAGAAAAGGGATTCAAGAACAATGTGGATATGAAGAGCCTTTGGAAAAAGAAGAAATTCATACTTTGGATTTTGAGGCAAAACGTAATCAGCTTATCTATCAAAAGGGTGAATTAGAGAAAGACAGAAAAAAGGTAGAAGCAAAGTGGCAAAGCCTTGATGTCAATCTAAGTGCATTTGCAGAATATATGGATTTTCAGATGGAATATAGCATTGACTGGGAAGAAGATTTCATGCAAATGGATGCAAAAAGTTTACGAGATTTTGCTGGAATTATGAGAAGAGATTATCGTAATGAAACAGAACAACAAAAGCACAAAAAAGATAAGCTGGAGACACAACTGAATATTTTGGTGCGTAAGGAGATGTATCAGGAGGATTACTATAAAAAGCCGTTAGAGGCAATGCTGTCTGTTACGGAACAGGCGGTATTAGTGCTGTCACAGCTTCACACAACGATACAGTCCTACGATAGCCAGATAGAAAAGCTTGCTGTTGATATTGGTATGGTGGAAAAGGAGAAAGCAAAGATAGAAAGTCTGTTGGAGGATTATGTTAAGGATGTACATAATCATATGGCAAAGATTGATAATAATTCGACAATTACCATTCGCGAACGACAGATTAAAATGCTTCGTGTACAGATACCGCAGTGGGAAGAGAATGAAGGAATATATCGTCAAAGATTACAGGATTTCATGAGTGACCTGACACAGACAGGAATTGCAATTTATGAGCAAAACGAAAATGCATCGGATTATTTTGGAACAAGAATTACTACAAAGAATTTATACGATACGGTTGTCGGAATTGGAAATGTTCAGATTAAGTTATATAAAATCGAGGAACAACGAGAATACCCTATTACCTGGGCAGAAGTAGCAAAGAATTCAGGCGGAGAAGGCTTTTTGTCTGCGTTTGTTATTTTGTCAAGTCTGTTGCATTATATGAGAAGAGATGATACGGATATTTTTGCTGATAAGAATGAAGGTAAAGTACTGATTATGGATAATCCTTTTGCTCAGACCAATGCAGCACATCTGTTAAAGCCACTTATGGATATGGCTAAAAAGACAAATACGCAGCTAATTTGCTTATCAGGTCTGGGAGGAGATTCCATTTACAGCAGATTTGATAATATATATGTATTAAATCTTGTAGCAGCCAGTCTTCGAGGTGGTATGCAATATCTTAGGGGGGAGCACACTAGAGGCGCAGAAGAGGAGATTATGGTGTCTTCGCAAATTGAAATTATAGAACAGCAAAGTTTATTGTTTTGATAGAATGATAAGGACAAGCATCAGAGTACATACATTTCACAAAGCAGTTGTGAAATGTTGAATAATAAAAATAGTAATATTATCTATATCATTTTATGTTAATAGGTGGTATAATGAGATAGTAGCTATAATAGCACTAAATAGTTATATAAAATAAATGTAAAAGAGTAATTATTAAGTCATTACTAATTACAAAAAGGATTACAAAAGAGGGGGGTATTAGTATGTTAACATTTATTTTAGGTTTAGTTATTTTATTTGTAGGTGCTGCTTTATATGGCAAGTTCTGTGAAAAGGTTTTTGGACCGGATGACAGAAAGACACCTGCATACACCAAGGAAGATGGTGTAGATTATGTTCCTATGAAGGGATGGAAAAATGGTTTGATTAACCTGTTAAACATTGCAGGTACTGGACCAATTTTCGGACCGATTCAAGGTATTCTTTTTGGACCAATTGCATTTATTACTATTCCTATTGGAAACGTAATCGGTGGAGCAATGCATGATTATTTCTCTGGAATGATTTGTTTGCGAGATGGTGGTACACAGATGCCAGAGATGATTCGTCGTTATAGTAATAAGGGTGTATTCAAAGTGTATCAGGTATTTGTTTGCTTACTTTTATTATTAGTTGGTGCAGTATTTATTTACACACCTGGTGATATTGCAGCAACACAGGTATTTGGCTTTGATGGTAAGGCAACATCTGTTTCAACATGGGTTATTTATGGAAGCATTTTTGCGTACTACTTAATTGCAACTGTATTCCCGATTGATAAAATTATTGGTCGTGTTTATCCAATTTTTGGAGGAATTTTATTATTCTCTGCAGTTGGTGTTTTTATAGGATTATTTGCAAAGGGATATCCATTAATCAATCTTTGGGATGATTGGAGTGCACCTGCAATGCAGGCATATACTTTGGCAGCAGATGGTACTTCCGTTCCTTTTAGCTATGGTGACTATTTTACTGCTCAGAAGTTCATTCCTACATTCTTTATTACAGTAGCTTGTGGTATTTTATCAGGTTTCCACTCTACACAGACAGCAATTATCTCACGTACTATGAAGTCAGAACGTCAGGGTAGAATGACATTCTACAATATGATGATTTTAGAAGGATTCATTGCTATGGTTTGGGCAGCGGCAGCTATGGGTGTTTATAATCTTGGATTGCGTGAAGCAATTGCTTCTGGTGCGACAGGTTCGGTAGGTGTTATCTGTAAGGATATTTTAGGACCTGTTGGTGGTATTATCGCATTACTTGGTATTATCGTACTTCCGATTACTTCAGGTGATACTGCATTAAGAGGACTTCGTCTTACTATTGCTGAGTCATTTAAGATTGATCAGAGCACAAACAAGAAGCGTATGGGATTATCAATTGTGATTTTTGCTTTTGTTGCAGTGATTCTTGTATTTGCAAAGACTAATGCAGATGGATTTAATATCTTATGGCGTTACTTTGCATGGTCTAATCAGACATTATCCTTATTCGCATTCCTTGCAATTGCAATCTGGATGTTTGAGAATGGAAAGAGCAAATTTGTATGGATACCGCTGATTCCAGGTGCATTCTATACCTTTGTAACAACAGCGTACCTATTAAATGCAAAGATTGGATTCGGACTTCCATGGACAGTTGCTTACATAATTGCGGCTATCTTATGCGCAGCTTATGCGGGAGTGATTCTTTGGTATGGTAATAAGAGAAAAAAATCCTGTTAGAGAAATAAAATAGAACGGAAAGGGTCATATCAATATGGTATGGCTCTTTTTTTGTGTAGTAGGAAATTGCTGGCACGCACTATTTTCATTAGTGTATTGCATATAGTCTTTGTTATTCCCGTTATGCGTAATTGAAGTGTACTGGTGAATGTAACAGGAATAATGACTATGGTGGCTACTATTATGCTAATATTATTATGTCATGTAATAAAGAATAAAAGGAAAGGGATGCAGTGGCATCGTATAATGGCAGTTGCAATTTCTATTTTTATGGTAGTGCATATTATTATATATTTTATTGATTATGCAGACTATAAAACAAAATTAGCAGTATAGAAGTAGAGAGGTGATTCTTCAAAAGGCAATAGAGAATGCGTTAGGGTGCACGAAAACAAAAAGCTGATTACAAAATTTGGGGTATTTTCAGAGTGGACAGAATGTTATATGATAAGATTAAGGTTAGCACATCGAAAGATGTGCTACATGTAGTTTGGGGTATTAAAGTAGATAAACAGAGTAAGGTTAAGATATAGAGCAGAAATCTGATGAGTTGTAAAATAAAGGAGATTCATGATGAAATTACGATTGGTTACCATGATATTATTAGGTGCATTATTGACAGGTTGTGCACAGAATACAGAAACAACGGTAGAAGCTTCACAGACAGAAGGTATGATTTCAACAGAAGAAGTATCGCAAAGTGAGGCACAGGCAGAAGAACCGTATGTGGTGTCCTTTGAGGCGAATACAATTGAGGGTGAAGCATTCTCATCCGATGTCTTTTCGCAGTCCAGACTTACTATGATTAATGTATGGGCGACCTACTGTAATCCGTGCTTAAGTGAAATGCCTGACCTTGGAGAAATTGCAGTAGAATTTGACAGTGCAGAGTTTCAGATGATAGGAGTAATCAGCGATGTCGAAGAAGGAGCGGCAGAGGATCATATTGCGAATGCTAAGGAACTGATTGAACAAACAAAAGCAAATTATCCGCATTTGCTTTTAAGTGAGTCGTTATATACGAATTTGGTAGGCGGTATTAACTCTGTGCCTACGACTTTTTTTGTAGACCAAAAGGGTGAGCTTTTAGGTTATGTCATGGGTGCGCAGTCGAAGGAGACATGGGTTTCTATTATAGAGGAGTTGTTATCTAAGTGTGATTAAGGCTATAGATAGTAGAAAGGAATAGGTAGAGCATATGAAAAGGAAAGTGCCATATTGGAGCATTGGATTAGGAATTGGTGTATTATTTTTTTTGAAAGCATTCCAGCAAGGGCAGTTTAAAGACCTTTATCAAAAGTCTATTATGATTTGTTTGGAATGTATTGGAATTGGTTAGATAAGTAAGCTTATAAAATACGAAAGTTAAGGAAAGGTTGCGTGTTTATGGGACGATTTTCCCTGATAAGGTTTCGTTTGTTTTTTCAGATTATTTATACGATTGTATCAAATGGTTATATGTATGGCTTTTTGAACGGAAAAATCTATAAAGGTTCGTTGAAATATACCTGTGTACCAGGACTAAATTGCTATTCTTGTCCAGGAGCGATTGGTTCATGCCCTATGGGGGCATTACAAGCGGCATTGAATAAGCGAAATTTTGAAATACCGTTTGCTGTTTTAGGCTTTTTCTTTGTGTTTGGAAGTATCTTTGGAAGATTTGTATGTGGCTGGCTTTGTCCGTTTGGCTTGGTGCAGGATCTATTACATAAGATTCCTTTTTTTCGAAAAAGGAAACAGTTAGCATATCATTCTGTATTAAAATATGGAAAATATGTGGTGCTATTTGGACTTGTAGTAGTGGGATCTTCTTTCCTGTTTACTGGATTTGCAAAAGTTCCGGCGTTTTGTAAGTTTTTATGTCCGTCAGGTACGTTAATGGGTGCGTTGCCGCTTCTTGGCATGGATGAACAGCTACGTTCACAAGCAGGTGATTTGTTTTATTGGAAATTAGGGATATTGATGGTGTTGATTCTGTTATCGGTGAAAGTATATCGACCATTTTGTCAGTATCTTTGTCCGCTTGGAGCTATCTATGGTTGGTTTAACCGTTTTAGTCTGGTGCAGATTCATTGGGAAAAGGATACTTGTATTTCCTGTATGGCATGTCAGAGGGTATGCCCGATAAATTTGCCACCTGAGAAGATTTCTGTTTCTACAGAATGCATCAAATGCGGGCAGTGTGTGGAGGTATGTCCTAAAAAGTGCCTACATTTTAAGAAGTAAAGGAATGCACAATTTTACTGCTTTTATATGTATAAAAAGCGTTTACTTTGTAGCAAACATTGTATTTTCATTTAATTTTTATTCGGAATAAAAAGAAGCTGTCACTTAAAAAAATGACAGCTTCTTTTGTTATTATGTGTAGTGTCTGGTTTGACACTTTTTATCTTAGCGATTGTTGATAATCTTTGTTAATTCAACTGGATCTACAATCTTGCCATCCTTGTAAACACGCATGTTACCGGAAGCAATTTCATCGATGAGGATTACTTCATCGTTGTTGTAACCAAACTCAAACTTGATATCCCATAAGTCAAGACCAAGTGTCTTTAAGTCATCAGCAACAATCTTTGTAATCTTTAATGTCTGTTCTTTCATGCTATCGAACATAGCAGGAGTCATAATACCAAGAGCTGCAAGGCCTTCACCTGTTACAAGTGGATCACCTAAAGCATCGTTCTTGAATGTACACTCAACATAGCCACCATCTAAAACAGTTCCATCCTGAATATACTCACCATATCTGCGGATGAAGCTTCCTGTTGCTACTAAACGACAGATAACTTCAAGGCCATGACCGAATACTGTTGCAGGAAGAACTTCCATAGTAGCGTTCTCAACATCAGCGCTTACATAGTGAGTTTTGATACCAGCCTGCTTTAAAAGCTCGAAATAGTGAATAGATGTCTGAAGGTTAGCCTTACCAATACCCTCGATTGTTAAACCAACACTGTTCTCGCCTGGATCGAATACGCCATCTTTTCCAGTACAGTCGTCTTTGAATTTTAACATTACATTGCCATTCTCAAGCTCGAATACGTCTTTTGTTTTGCCTTCGTAAATTTTTTTCATTTCTAGAATCTCCTTTATTCTTGAATCGCAGATAAGAGTATATCTAACAAAAATACTTTATCACGATTTTTTTCAGATGAAAACATTTTTTTTTATAACATATCATTTTTTCTACATTGTACAAAAAAATAGGTGAAATGGGCTTTTATCTTAAAAAAAATGTTGAAATATACATTTCCTCTTTTTATTTGCCGGTATTTGTAATAATATATTTAGGTAGTAAATGTTTGGAATAGAGATTAATAGTGTAATGTTTGAACTATAGATGGAATAGCGTTGCAGGCAGGGCTCTATCATACTGAACATAGGAAACCAAGATAGGAGAAAAAAAGATGAAACAGGATATGATTGTAATTCTTGACTTAGGTAGCACAGAGAATACAGTAATAGCACGCCAAATTCGTGATATGGGCGTTTATAGTGAGATTCATCCACATGATATTACCGTTGAACAATTACGTGCATTAGATAACGTAAAAGGTATTATTTTAAATGGTGGAGAGAACAGAGTTGTTGACGGTGTAGCTGTTGACGTAGCAGATGAGCTTTATTCCTGCGGTCTGCCAATGATTTCTATTGATCATCCTACATCTAAGTGTGATAAGAAGTTTGATGCAATGCCAACAGAAGCTGACATCAAAGCTTTTGTATTTGATGAATGTAAGGCAGAAGCAAATTGGAATATGAAGAATTTTATTGAAGACCAGGTAGAATTAGTACGTCGTCAGGTTGGTGATAAGAAGGTACTTCTTGCATTATCAGGTGGTGTAGATTCTTCTGTTGTTGCTGCCCTTTTATTAAAGGCAATTGGTCAGCAGTTAGTATGTGTTCATGTAAATCATGGTCTTATGCGTAAGAATGAGTCAGAGAACGTTGTAGAGGTATTCCAGAACCAGCTCAACGCAAATCTTATCTATGTTGATGCAACAGACCGTTTCTTAGGAAAGCTTGAAAATGTTGCAGATCCTGAGCAGAAGAGAAAAATCATCGGTGGTGAATTTATTCGTGTCTTCGAAGAGGAAGCTAGAAAGCTTGAAGGCATCGATTTCTTAGGACAGGGAACTATTTACCCTGATATCATTGAATCTGGTACAAAGACAGCAAAGTGTGTAAAATCACATCACAACGTAGGAGGTCTTCCAGAGGACTTACAGTTCGAGCTTGTTGAGCCATTAGCACAGCTTTTCAAGGATGAAGTTCGTGCATGTGGTGTTGAGTTAGGACTTCCAGCCGAGATGGTATATCGTCAGCCATTCCCAGGTCCAGGACTTGGTGTACGTTGCCTTGGTGCAATCACTCGTGAACGTCTTGAAGCACTTCGCGAATCAGACGCTATCCTTCGTGACGAGTTTGCAAAGGCAGGCTTAGACAAGACTGTATGGCAGTACTTCACTGTAGTACCTGATTTTAAGGCAGTTGGTGTTAGAGATAACGCTAGAAGCATGGGCTATATGTGTGTAATCAGAGCCGTCAATACAATTGACGCTATGACAGCAACCATCGAAAGAATTGATTATGATTTATTAGAGAAGATTGCAGATAGAATTACGGCAGAAGTGACAAGTATCAACAGAGTTGTATATGAAATTACCAAGAAGCCGGTTGCGACAATTGAGTTCGAGTGATAATATAAGCCCTAGAAACCGCATAAACAGCGGATTCTAGGGCTTTGTGCTTGCAAAATGCTTGCAGAATATTGTTGCCATTGCGTTGCCAATGAACGTACAGAGTCCTAAGATTGGGCTCTTTTTTATACCTTAATTTTACAACTTATTTTGTTGTATTCGAGAGTGCGTTCGAGTTTTTCGGCAGATTCTAACATAGGTTTTCGGATTTCTTCTTCCTTAAATTCTTTAGCTTTCTTACGCATATCTCTTGTACTTTCCGTAGAATTTGCCCAATCAGCTAAAAATTCTTGTAATAGGGGGTGGGAAAAAGAAAAGGAAACACTATCAGCAGAATATTTTCCATCAGTCTTTTCTCCGTGAATTACCAAATCAGCA
The DNA here is from genome assembly GCA_017436865.1 of Lachnospiraceae bacterium. Taxonomy (GTDB): domain Bacteria; phylum Bacillota; class Clostridia; order Lachnospirales; family Lachnospiraceae; genus COE1. Next base: position 14,711 of record JAFSCH010000012.1, on the reverse strand, counting down.
GATTTGGACAATAGAAAGAAAAGGGCTGATATGTCACCTAGAGTTTCACATTCTGGTTCTAAAAATATATTAGGACTAAGGTCTAACGCTTTTGCAATTTTGAATAAAGGCTCGGTTTTTGGAATCTTATCACTTTTTTCATAAACCTTTAATGTGGCTAGTGGAACACTTGACAATTTTGCAAATTCTGATTGATTATAGCCCTTAAGTTCTCTGTAAAATTTGATTTTTTCACCTATCGTCATATCACACCTCCACAAAGTATAATATCATAGTCGCCCCACAAAGTTCAAGCTAAAAAGCCAAAAAATAAGCTACTTTTTCTTGCAATTTGGTACGGCGTGGTATATAATAAAAAAGTAGCCAGAAAAATAGCTATTTGGTTTAAAAAATGGAAAGGGATGATAATATGAAACAAAAAAGTGTATTGATTACAGCAGGAGAAGTAGCAGAGGTATTGCAGGTTAGCCGTAACAAAAGTTACCAGATTATTAATGATTTAAACAAGCAAATGAAAGACGAAAATCCAAGTTATATCGTCATCAGAGGAAAGGCGAATCGCAGATATTTTGAGGAGCGAGTGTATGGTGCTGTGAAATGAGGACAATAAAAAAGCCTCTGTCTCGACCACAGAGGCTTGAGCTATCGGCTGATGTGATAGCGGTATTTAACTGTACTCATTGTATCATATCAGCCACTTCAAATCAAGTGAAAGGCGGATTTAGATGGCGTTGTTATGGAAAAAGAAAAATATACTGTTTTGGAACTAATGGGAGAATTTGATTATCCGCCAGAGATACTTGTGAAACCGAAAGTGTGGAACAAAACTATTGTGAATGAAAAAGGGAAAACCCAGAGATTGGCAATGGATTTATTGGCTGATTTGGTATATTGGCATAAGCCTGCTAAGGGTAATGCAACAAATCCAAAGGGAAAGAAAAAATTTCATGGTGCGAAATATCAGAAAACGATTGCAGAATGGGCAGATGAATTTAATGAGGGAGTTCATACAATACGTAGGGCAATACGGTTTTTGGATAATGATTTGCACGTCATAAAGAGAAGTACGGAAAATGTTAAAGGTAAAAATGGCAGAATATCATCAAATGTACTTTACATAGAAATTGATGTTAGGGTTCTTTTGGAATTAACATATCCAAGTGGTGTTCCTGCCGAATTGACAAAATTGTTTAATCGGTCAAGCATGTTATCAGATGAAAATAAACGTGAAAAAAAGCTCCGAGCGGACAAAATTGTATATATGGATAGCGGTATTGCCGAGTGAACAATTTTGTATAGACCCTATGGACAATTTTGTATAGACGTATACATATACTCCATAACATATATATTTGGCAATAAAGAGAAAGCATATATAGAGTATTCTAAAGTATATATAAGTGACAGAATAGGAGATTTACATTGAGTGCAAGTAAAGATAAGCAGAGAGGCACATGGACTCTCTATACCAGATATGAGAATTGGAAAGGGGAAAAGCAGGTTTTATATAAGCGTGGATTTAAAACGAAGAAAGAGGCTCTTGAGTATGAGAGAGAGTTTTTGCAAGGGCAGACCAGAGATATGCATATGACCTTTAAAACCTTTGTAGAGGAGCATTATTGGGCGGATATAAGGTCATCCATAGAAGATACAACCTATAACGGTAAAATGTATCGTATCAAGACACATATTATGCCTTATTTTGCAAAAAAGCAAATGGCTACAATCTCGTCAGCAGATATATTGAAGTGGCAAAATGAATTAAAAAATAAGACGGACAGAAATGGTAAAAAGTATTCTGACACTTACCTGCGTTCTATTCAAAATGACTTGAATGCTATCTTCAACCACGCTTATAGATATTATGATTTGCGGAAAATCCCAACCAAGATTGTGACGAAAATGGGTAAGGATAAGTGCCAAGAAATAGAGTATTGGTCAAAAGAGGAATATGAGGAATTTATCGACGCAATGATAGATGAGCCTATATATTATTATGCGTTTGAAACCTTGTTTTGGACAGGAATCAGAGAGGGGGAACTGTTTGGGCTAAAGCGTAAAGATTTAGATTTTGAACAGTGTACGCTGTCTATAAAGCGTCAAGTACAGACTGTTGACGGTGAGGAAATAGAAAAAGCACCGAAAACGGATAATGCTTACAGAACAATTTCAGTACCGAAAAGATTGAATGAGGAATTGGAACAGTATTGTGATTCGATTTACGGTTGTGATGATGAAACAAGGCTTTTTGAATTAAATAAAAGCTCGCTACATAAGGCTTTGAGTAGAGGATGTGGTAAAAGCGGAATGAAAAGAATTACAGTTCATGGATTTAGGCATTCACATGTGGCATATCTGATTTCTCTTGGATTTGATTTGTACGAGATTGGCAAAAGAGTAGGGCATTCAAATAAGTCAATGACAGAACGGTATGCTCACTTAACACCTCAAAGAATGCATGAGGTGGCAAATAGGATAAATTTAGACCTTGAAGAATCATAGAAAAGGCAGGTAGGAATAATGTTTATTAGGGATAATTTAACTCAAAATACTGCGTTAAAAAAGAAAAAAGATGATGAACATGCAAGAGTGCGTAATCAGATTTTGAATTTCAGAACCACACCGGAAGAACGTAAAAAAATAGAGGACAGAATTGCACTTTCGGGGCTAACAAAAAGTGAATTTTTGATTCAATCCTGCATGAATCAAAAGATAGTTGTGCATGGTAATGTAAAGGTTTTTGCTGAAATCAACAAGCAACTTTCTGTCATAATGGGGCATATTACTTCAACTGATTTTCCAGAGAATTTGGAAGAAGATGTTCTGGAGAATTTGAGAACTATTATGGAATTATCAGCAGGTCTTAATCTTGAAAAATAACGAGTTTGGAGAGGGTAGAATGAATGGATTTACAATGATGTCTGACAGCTATAAAAAACTTATGGAGCAGGGAAAGATTACAAAGGAAATTGCTGAGAAAGAAATCAGAATTTATGATTTTCTTGCAACCTGTACTGCTGATGATTTTTGTAGAATGATAGACAGTTCTGCGTTTAACGATATTATCAGAGCCTTTGTAAAAATGGCGGTTATAAATGCAGATATTGGAGAAGAAAACCAAGAGAAAGTCACTAATCAGCTCCGATGGATATTTGATGAAAAGTCGGCGAGAGAGGTTTTGGAGCATTATTGATTTTTCTCTTTATTGCCCTAAACAGACTGATGAAAAAATGAGGTTTTTATTTCTTAGCAAGCACTGGGTACAATGCCCCCACAGATGTGTGGTCATCTACCCGCTTGTTAGTCACTACGTTGGGGCAAGCCCCCTAATACCCCCGTGCAATAAAAGAAAAATAGTCGGAGATTCATCAAGTCGAATAAGAAAATTTTCTCACGGTGAGAAAATGAAAAATGGTATATCGAAATTAAATATGATAGTAATAGAAGAGGTGATTCTTTATGGGAGAGGAAAACAGATTTAGGAAAAGGTGTATACGGGTGAAATTATCGGATGATGAATACAATACGATTTGGCAGAAATCACTAGCAAGTAATTTGACGGTTTCTGACGCAATCCGCACATTGATAGTTTTTGGTCGTATTAAGCCAGACAGCTTAGATGAAAAATCACAAGCGTTAGTTGATAGCTTAAATAAGCTTATTGAAAAAACTATTTTTGAAATTAATCGTATTGGCAACAATGTTAATCAGATAGCTTATAACACAAATTCGGTTTATAATACGGAATTGGTAGACCTTGAAATGACAATGAGTAATCTGGTTAGAGCATATGGGATTTTCTTAGATTCTATAAATGAAATTCGGGAATTGTGTGAATACGTAAGTTATAGTGAATAGAATGCTCAAAAACAGAATTTGTAAATTATATATTAAAAAACTCAGCACAAGAATGTATGCTGAGTTTTTTACCTGTTTTTGCCTTATTAATAAACTAAGTGTAGATAATCTAGGAATTGCTAGAATTTTCATCTTCGTCATGAGAACCGTCATACCATTCGTAGCATTCAAAATATTCATTGCATTTAAGTATGGAATCATAAATTTTGGCGAGTGAAACAATCGTTTTAAAGTCTGTAGTGGATGAATCGTACATGTTGGGATTACTACGGTCAAGAAGTTCTTCGGGGTCAATGAGTTTTTCTTCATAGAGCATTACGATTGCGTCAATAAAGCCCATCATATGATATAATGTCTGTTCTTCTGACATATTAAATTTATACTTGTCAGGAGAGTCTTTGTCTATTTCGTAAAAGAAGTTTTCTAAAATTTCTTTTTGATGTTTCGGGAAAGAGTCTTCAAAGAGTGAAGCAAGTTTTGCACCTCTTTGAAAACTTTTTCCGTGCTGTTCGGCAACTATTTTCAATATATTCCACTCGGTCTTACTGAAATCACTCATTTTGTGCAGTCTCCCCAAGATTTGTTCGTGTGTTTGCTTTTAACTGTGCGTCTAGCTGTGCCTCATATTGTTTTGTCATTTCGCCGAAGTCTATGCGCTCGATTGGATTTGACTGTGCATTTAGCTGTGTTTCATACAATTGCGCTTTAGTAATCGTGCGGCTATTTTTCATATTGATGATACCAAGAATTAAGTGCCACAAAAAATAGATTGACGCAATGGTGCCAAAGATTGGATTATAAACGCTGTCATCAGTAGGAAGATTATTTGCGATAAGAAACTCATCCAGTTTATATACAGCTACTACAAAAAGTATTATTCCAATAATGGCACCTAAACATCCTGCAATCTTCAAACCACTTTTTACGAAAATTACTAAGATTACAGCCATTCCGGTTAGTGGTAAAAGTGTAAGTAAGTTTTCAAATGAAAATGCTTCCCCCCGAAAGAATATAAAATATACAATTACTGACAAGATAATAAAAAGCATGACATTTGCCAGATGTTTAATGCCTTTATCTGCGTAGTAATCACTTGCACTTGTTGTTTCGTTTTCCATATATGTTTTTCCTCCCAATTTTTTTATTGCTCTTTTGTAATACGGTAAAAAATTATAACATAAAATATAACATATAATCAACAATATTCCTAACATAAAATCCTGTTAGGAGGATATGATTTATTATGAACAAGAAGAGCGAGAATCTAATTTTACATACAAAAAGACCCAAGGGAGAGGATGGTTATAAAACATTCTCTGTACGAATCAAAGAAGAAACTGTAACCAAGATTGAAGAAGTGGCAAAGAGGACGGGTCACACAAGGAATGAACTTATAGGAATATTTCTTGAATATGCAGTAGACCATTGTGAGATAGAGGATTAATAAATCGAATATAGAAGTGCTGATATAAAAAACAAGAAACCGTAATGTGTTAAATACCTCTAAAACACTCCAAATGGCTCTGAGAGCCAAAGAACACACTACACAATACCCAAATAGCACAACGATAAATAAAATGATTACAGGGCATTTTAGAGCGTTTTAAGGGGCGCTCACAAAAATAGGTTAATTTTATTTGCTAAACTATCGAAATTGATTATGGTGACTTACAACCAAAATTAATTGTGGTCAATTGTGATAATTTTTTATGTGTAAAGAAAATTGCTTGCATTATTCATTACAAATGAGTACAATATAAGCAGGAAAGGAGTGTGGATTATGGCACAGACAGTAAATGTAAATTTTAGATTAGATGAAGATGTTAAAAAAAGCATGGAACAAGTTTGTTCAGAATTAGGACTTTCTATGAGTTCAGCATTTACAATTTTTGCAAAAAAAGTCAGCAGAGAGAAACGCATACCATTTGACGTTTCTGTAGACCCTTTCTACTCTGAAAGCAATATCCGTCATCTGGAAAAGAAGATGGAAGAATACAAAACAGGACGTTTACAATTAGCAGAGCATGAACTGATAGAGGAGTAAGACTATGCAGTTTAAGACGATACAATGGGATTTTGAGGCATGGGAAGAGTACCTCTATTGGCAGACGCAAGACAAGAAAATGCTGAAACGGATTAACCAACTCATAAAGGATATAAAACGCAATCCTTTTGAGGGTATCGGGAAACCAGAACCATTAAAGGGAAATCTGTCGGGATTTTGGAGCAGACGAATTGATGAAGAGCATAGGATTGTCTATGCGGTTGAGGAAGAAAACGTTATAATTATTTCATGCAAAGGACACTATTAAAATTGGGGACGGGAAATCGTCCTCTTTTTTTCTTTGTTACCCGTGCTTGCAATATGCTTGCAAAAACTCAAAAAAGGAGTGTGTTTGTGGTACAAAACGGTATATTCTGTGATAAGAAATAATGGATTTTAGCCGTTTGTCACGCAAAAAACACTTGACACTATCGAGTTTGAGTAGGAGAAAAACGCTGGAAAGTGTTGATTTTACTGGATTTTTTAAGAGTGTGGTTGCAAAATGGTTGCAAAAAAGTGTTATCAATTTGTTATCGGAGTAATTAAGAAAGTGTAAATACAATGGACTGTTGCAGATTTGTGACAGTCCATTTTTCTTGTTAAAGTTGTAATAATTTGCTGCAAGATACAAAAAATGTATTGACAATATTCTGTTGGGGAGATATTATCAATAACAATTATTAGAAATTATGAAAGGAATTAGTACGATGCAGACAGGTTTTCGTTTTCCACAGCCAAATAATTATGTTGTCAATCCCGTCTATAACTGGCAGTTGGGATTTATTGCTGATGGAAAAATATTGCATTGTGAGAATTTGATTTCCGATATATTGAAGCAAGATTGATATCGTAAAAATTTTTCATAGTAAATATATTGCAAGTAAATTTGCACCATCAGATGATAGAAATATTGTTTGATGGTGCTTTTATTATATTCACAAGGAGGAAAAGGATATGGAGTTTAAATTAGCTAAGAAATGTGATGCAGAAAAGGTATATACACTTGTACAGGAAACTATAAAATTGGTCTATCCGAAGTACTACTTGAAAGAAATTGTAGATATGTTTTGTGAATTTCATAGTCGTGAGAATATTATAAAGGATATCGAAGTAGGGAATACATATATTTTGGTAGAAAATGAAGAGATGATTGGTACCGGAACAAAGAATGGAAATCATATTACCAGAGTTTATGTTTTGCCGGGATATCAAAAGAGAGGTTATGGATCTTTTATAATGAATCAGCTGGAAGAAAAGATAAAGGAAAAGTATGACTATGTTGATATAGATGCTTCACTGCCGGCTTGCAGACTATATTCTCATCTGGGTTATCAAACTGTGGAACACGGAATCTGGGAATGTAGAAATGGTGTGATACAGGTTTATGAAATTATGAAAAAACAATTAGTAAAAGAACCATTGGAGAGGTTAATTATAAGACCCTATAAGCCACAGGACGCAGAAAAAATAGTAAGCTGGATTAAAAATGAAAGGGCTCTTCGTAAATGGAGTGCTGACAGATATAGTGCGTATCCAATAACAGTGGAGGATATTAATTACAAATATCTGAAATGTAACGGCGATTGTGAGGAGGCGGATAATTTTTATCCCATAACAGCTGTGGATGCTAATGGACCGGTTGGTCACTTGATACTGCGTTATATGAATAAGGAAAAGACCATAATCCGTCTTGGATTCATTATTGTTGATGACAGTAAGCGTGGTCTAGGTTATGGAAAAAGAATGATACAGAAGGCGATGAGATATGCCTTTGATATGCTAAAAGCAGAAAAAATAACCTTAGGCGTTTTTGATAACAACCCTTCGGCATATTATTGTTACAAAGCAGCCGGATTTAAAGAAATTTCTATGGAAGAAGATATCGAATTTGAAATGCTCGGAGAAAAGTGGAAATGTATAGAATTGGAGGTAAACAAGGAATGAATTACTTAGAAAACTATTACGCAAATTATGATGAAGAAGGCAGATTAGCCAGTAAACATGGTCAAGTGGAATTTTTGACTACAATGAAGTATATCCATAAAATTATTGGAGGCACAGAAAAGAAAAAGATACTGGAGGTGGGAGCAGGAACCGGAAGGTATAGCATTGCACTTGCACTGGAAGGTCACGAAGTGGATGCATTGGAATATACTACCCACAATTTGGAAATTATGAATTCGAAAATTGAAGGTATAGCGAATATAAGAACTTGCCAAGGAACCGCTTTGGATTTATCCAGATTTGCCGATGAATCTTTTGACCTTACTCTTGTGCTAGGTCCAATGTATCATATGTATACCAAAAAGGATAAGCAGAAGGTGCTAGAGGAAGCAATTCGTGTTACTAAAAAGCTAGGACATATTTTAGTGGCATATTGTATGAATGAAGCTACCATGATTCAGTTTACCTTTAAAGCAGGGAAGATATGGGATTGTATTAATAATCATATGCTAACCGATGATTTCAGATGTATTTCAGAGGAAAAAGATTTATTTGAAATGGTTAGATTAGAAGAAATTGATGAATTGAATGCCTGCTTTGAAAATGTAAAAAGGCTAAAGATTGTTGCGGCGGATGGCGCGACAAACTATATGCGGGAATATATAGATGCAATGGACGATGCAACATTTGATGTATGGATGAAATATCATTTTTCAATCTGTGAGAGAATGGATTTGATAGGTGCTACGAATCATGCTTTGGATATTTTGGAAAAAATCAATAAGTAATTGTCGGTGTTAGAGAAATAATGGAGGATACCTATGTTGGAGTTGCGAAAAATGAATTTGCTAGACATAAAAGAAACAGTGGGAATATGTCACTGCCTTGCCAAAGGATGAAAATGGATTAACCAATCCTTACGAGGGAATAACTTTTGAGGAGTATGAAACTACGGTATTGCCAGAACTTATGATGCATGAGAATCCGGTAGGTATGCCCGAATGGTTTGTGCCAGAAACATATTATTATTTGTGGAATGGCGAAGTTCTTGTGGGCGAATATAGAATTAGGCATTATTTGACGGAAGCACTTAAGGTCGGTGCCGGTCATATTGGATATAGTATTAAAAAAGAGTTTCGTGGTAGAGGGTATGGCACGAAAGGACTAGCAATGGTTTTGGACATTGCACGGGAGATTGTACCGGAGAATGAGATATATCTAAGAGTCCTAAAGAACAACATTCCTTCCTTTAAAGCAATTACTAATAATGGTGCTTATATAGTAGACGAGGATGAGACACATTATTTGATGAGGGTGAAAAAGTGACATTTTTTAGCATATATTATTGCGAATGCCGCAGAGCGTATCTGCGGCATTTCTTTGCATAAAGAGATATTCTGTAGCTTGATGAGTACCAATGTTATCTAGCATCCTCAATCGGAACATCAAAAGTTTGCAGAGAATCCTGATATTGCATTTGATAGATGTCGTCATCAAAATCACCGGACTGATATTTAGTAACCATTTCCCGAACTACATGATTAAGTGCTGTGGAAAGCATGGAACTGTAAAAATAGTTGATATAAACAATTTCACCATAATGTGAATTGCAGTTCCGCTCTATTTCGATGCCCAAATCATTTAACTGACTTGTCATTGCAAGATATTCTGCAAATGCAATTGCTTTATCTTCACCGGCTTCAAGTAATTGTGAGCTTTTGAAGGTGGTAGCGCACACATATTGTCCAAGGCCGGAGCGTTCAGGAGCCGATACGATTTCAATTTCAAATCCAGTCTTAAGAAGCTTCTCAAAGGCTGTAATGAATTCTTTGGTACGCTTTATCTTAAAGTGAGTTTTTACATTGTATAGCAAATCTTTATATTTTTCTGTAATGGCATTCTGAGTCGCATCTTCTTCCTCGTACATATCGAGAGGGTAACGGCACTTCCACAAATCATATTCTTTTCTTTTTTTCTGATAATCAGAATCTTTCATATCGGCGTTAAGGGATGAATGAACCCGACACCAGTGGTCTAAAAGTGCGTCATGGAATCTGCCGAGCGCATGCTTTTCATCAAAATAAAGGATGGCTTTGCCATCGTCTCTTCTTCCAATTTTTAATCCGTAGTTATCTTCCAATTCAAAGAAAATATGCATTACATCGTTGTCTGATGCGATGTTGTGGTCTTCCAAAGCGGATACATCTACATTCAATGCTTTTGCAATATCATTCAGCTTATCTTCTTTTGGAACCATCTTTCCGCTTTCGTATTGTCTGTTAATCACGGTGATAAAATGTACATAAATCACGTTTAAAAAACGTACAACCAACCTCTAATAAACTACCATAAGTTTATTGGAGGAATACATATGATTGGAGATAAATGGTTGAACATTAGAAACGACAAGAAAAAAGGATTAAGCTATTCGGAGATAGCACGTAAATACAACATTGATCGCCGCACGGCAAAAAAATACTGTGAAAGCAATGTCAAACCTGATTACAAATACAGCAATCCAAGGAAAAGGAAAATTGATGATTATGCACCTTATATTGATGTGCTTTTATCTGAAGCACCATACTCAGCTGTCAGAATTCAGGAGCTTGTGGAAGAACATTTTCATACAAAAATCGGTTATACAACTATTCAGGAATATGTAAAGAAAACAAAAGTTAAGTATAATCATCAGGCAACTGTACGATTTGAAACCTTGCCCGGACTTCAAGGACAGGTAGACTGGGGATTTTTTGAAAACTATACTGTTACAGATGTGAATGGTGAAGAGAAAAAACTATACTGTTTTCTTATGATTCTTGGATATTCAAGAATGAGATATATTGAGTTTGTAACTGATATGAGCATACAGACATTAATTAAATGTCACTTGAATGCCTTTGATTATTTTGGCGGATATCCGGAAGAAATACTTTATGACAACATGAAACAGGTTGTTGTAAAACGATTATTAAAGCAAAAAGATTCCACATTAAACAGAACATTTGAGGACTTTGCAGGGTTCTTTAATTTTAAACCCGTCCTTTGCAGACCTTATCGCGGTCAGACAAAAGGAAAAATTGAACGTACCGTAAGATATGTACGTGAAAACTTTATGGTTGGTATTAAATATAAGGATCTTGAAGATTTAAATAAGCAGGCATATGGATGGTGTGAGAAGGTAAATAACAAAGTTCATTCAACAACTAATGAAATACCTAAAATAAGATTAATGGAAGAACACCTGACAAAGGTGACAAGACCATATTTTATTGACATTAACAGCGTAAGAAAAGTAGAAAAAGACTGTTTGTTTTCATACAAAGGAAATAAGTATTCAGTTCTACCAAAATATATTTATCGCCATGTCGTAGTTGCAGGATTTGATAATCTTTTACAGGTTTATTGTGATGGTGAAAAGATTGCGACACATCCTATAGCCAGAGGAAAAAACATAGCAGTCATCAACAAATATCATTATGATTCCATATCACACTCAAAACATGATAAAGATCATAACTCAATATTTGATGATGCTAATTATGATGAAAAATTAAGCAATGTTGATTTGGAGGTATATAACTATGACTGAAAATGTAATGGTCAGAATAAAACAGAATCTTTCAATACTTGGATTAAGAAATACATATGAAAACATCGATGAGTATCTTGGAAATGCTATCAATAATAAGGTTCCACTTACAGAATTTCTTGATCTTCTGTTTGAAAGAGAAGCAAAAGCAAAGATTAACAGATCAGTTGAAAATCAGATTAAGATGGCCGGTTTTCCAGCAAGAAAAACATTTGAATTATACAACTTTGACTTTCAAACCAACCTGGATACTGATATGATAGACGATTTAAGAACTTTAAGATTTATAGGCAATAATGAAAATGTTATATTTTTAGGCACTCCCGGAGTAGGAAAAACACATTTGGCAATAGCACTGGGAATCAGTGCTATTGAGCATAAATATTCAACATATTTTATAAGCTGCCATCAGTTAATTCAAAATCTCTTAAAAGCTAATCATGAGAACAGATTAGATGAAAGATTAAAACAGTATGCTAAATATAAAGTTTTAATCATTGACGAAATAGGATACCTTCCAACAAGCCTAGAAGGTGCAAATCTATTTTTTCAATTAATAGCAAGAAGATATGAAAAACACTCAACAATATTTACAACAAACAAAAATTTTGGAGAGTGGCAGGATATATTCCAAGATAATACCATATCAACAGCAATACTTGATAGAATCCTTCATCATTCCAAAGTAGTAAAGATTGTTGGTGAAAGTTATCGATTAAAGGAAAGAGGTGAATTACTCACAAGAAAAAAACAGTAATATCTGTACATTTTTTCAGCGTGAAAAATGTACAAAATTTAAGCGTGATTGACAATGTAGACATATATAGAAAATGACAGGAATAACAAATTTGCGGAATTTACAAAACTTATCGTGAATTTGATTTTCAAGAACGCGAAATTTTTTTAAAATGGGTATATACAAACAAATGTTTGTGTGGTATGATGGATTATAATATAAAAACAGGGTGATTCTTAACCCAAACGGAGGAAAGAAATGCAGACGATAAGCTACAAAAAGCTCTGGAAACTGTTAATTGACAAAGATATGTTAAAAAAGGATTTGGCTCAAAAGGCTAAGATTAGTCCAACATCCATAGCTAAATTATCCAAAAATGAGAATGTAAACACGGAAATTTTGCAGAAAATTTGCAACGCCCTTGACTGCGATATTTGTGACATTATGGAGATGGTCGAGAGTAGTTCAGATACAGAAGGAGAGGACCAATATAATGATTAGATTAGCGACAGTTTTTAGTGGTATTGGAGCAATAGAGCATGCTTTGCAGAGAATGCAGATAAGGAATGAAATAGTTTTTGCATGTGATAATGGTGATGTAGCAATTCTTACAAAGAAAATAGGTATGAACATTGATGAAATCGGAAATGAGTTAAAATCATTATCGAAGATCATCAAAAAAATACAATTTAATGATGAAGTAGAGGATTTGTATAAAAATCAGTTGGACGGTATGTTGACAGAAGCACTAAATGAATATGAAGGTGTTCTCCGTAAGATTGATTCATTTCCAAAACAAGATTCAGAATTAGTGAAAAAAATATTAAAAAATGTTATTTCCATGAAGGGAGTAAAAGCTTCGAGAGTAAAAGAGTATAAAAAGTTTTTGGCTGAAATTGGACAGGGATCTGAGCAACAGGCAAAACTTAGAGAATTACAAGTTATACTTGAAGTTTCAAATGACTATAAGAAAGACAACTCACTTGAGGATCTTGGAAAAGATATTGAGTTTGATAGTGTCGATGATATCGATTGGAGAAGTATTTCGGAGTTGGTATATTCAGCTTATGAAAAACTTGAAGCTCTAGATGGAAAGAAGATAATTCGTAAAGTGCAGGATTTGTCACAGAGAGCAAGTCAGCTGCATGAGAAAATTAATTATATGGACGTCCAAAAGAAGCTTGAAACTATGGGAGACGACTGGAGTGCTAGAAAGAAATATGTAGATTCTCTTTATGAAGGAATGGAAAAGAGAAATAAAGTAAAGGCATCATATATGGCAAATTATAATATTAAAGATGAGCAGTTCCATTGGAATGTTGCATTCTTGAATGGCAGACAGTACGTTGGGCAGGTGGATCTCTTTGTAGGTGGTAGTCCTTGTCAGTCATTTTCTTTGGTGGGCAAGCAGCGTGGCTTGGACGATACAAGAGGTACACTTTTCTATGAGTATGCTAGACTAATTGATGAGATAAAACCAAAGGTATTTATTTATGAAAATGTAAAAGCTGTTACCACACATGATGGTGGAAAAACATGGGAGAAAATGCAGCAGGTTTTTGCAGAATTGGGTTATAAATTCACATGGTCAATTTTGAATGCAAAGAATTATGGTATTCCACAGAATAGAGAACGATTGTTTGTTGTAGGATTTCGTGAGGATTTGGAATTGGCAAAAGAATTCAGTTTTCCAGAGCCAATTCCGTTAAAGAAAAAAATGAAAGATTTTCTTGTTGATAATGCTCCTGGTGGATATTTTCTTCCAAAGAAAGGTGTAGAATTTGTGACAATGGAAAAAAATCTTTCAAAACGATTCACACAGATTGATGGTGATGTACAATTATGTCAGAAGAAAAATCAACAGTTTAACTGGCATGGGGATTTTGTTTTCCAGTCAGAAGATGATGCGAAAGAGAAGCAGATACCGGATCTTGAAAAATATTTTTTGTCTGAAAAAGTGGTCAAATATGTAATGGCTACAGGTACAAAGAATTTTTATAGCAAACCGAAGACTGATTTAGATGTTGCGAGACCATTACTTACAACCATGCATAAAATGCATAGGGCTGGAGTTGATAATTATGTTACAACAGACGGAAGGTTAAGAAAACTTACACCAAGAGAGTGTCTGCGTCTTATGGGGTTCTCAGACAATTTTAAGATAGAAGTATCAGATACATCTATGTATCAGCAGGCAGGAAATTCGATAGTAGTTGATGTTTTGATTCATATTATGAACAAAGTCATTGAAAGTTACCCTGCATTAATCGAGGAGGAATAGAATTATGTCATTTTCACCATTTGCGAGATTTAGAAATTTTACGGTTGAAAATCTCAAGGCGCTATTGGAAGTATATCCTGATCAGGCGGAACAGTTTACTTGGAGTGAGGCAGGCGAGATAATGAATAAGAATCTATATCCCCCATTTGAAATGGGGGCCGAGGCAAAGCCGTAGTGTTGCGTAGAGTATAAATAAAAAACCTCCCGTGCTACAATGATATTGGTTTCGCAGGCCATATCAAAAAGCAGAGGAGGTATC
>JAFSCH010000087.1 GCA_017436865.1 Lachnospiraceae bacterium | reverse complement strand
CGACCACTCGCAACAAAGTTGCTCGTTGTCGCGGCGTTCGCCGTATACATCTTCGCTCGAATATGTCTGCCTGTGAGCAAGCTCCCGCAGCCAATTCGGCTCAGCTGCGCATGGCTCACTTTAACACGCAAACTTGAATTTAATTGTTCTTACTTATTCTGGATACACTAATCGTGAATCATCAATGTTATATAGTACATGATCCAAATAACGCTTTGCGAGGTAATTTGCCATACCAAGATTCATATCTAAATAATTTCCACAATCTTTTGCACTGGCACCTGGTACTTCATCCTTAAAGTCACGAATAAATTCATACATTTCTATCATAAGAGGAACGATGTCTTTTGACTCATAATCGCCTGCCAATAACAGATAGAATCCTGTTCGGCACCCCATAGGCCCAAAATAGATTGTCTTAGAAGCATAATCCTTGTGATTTCTTAAAAAGGTTGCTGCCAAGTGTTCAATTGTGTGCATCTCTGCTGTATTCATAACCGGTTCTTCGTTTGGAGATGTCATACGAAGGTCAAAAGTAGTAATAGTGTTATCACCTACCTTGTCCTTTCTTGATACATATACACCCGGCTGCAACTTAATATGATCAATTGTAAAGCTTGCGATTTTTTCCATCTTAGTAATCCTTTCTTAATTCAACATTTAACGTAATTATTCAGTACCTTCATAATTACGATGCAAAAATCCATTTAAAATCGCTTTCAGCGATAGAATTTTTGCTTAACGTATCATTTTCTTACGGTCTCAGCAGTAAATGCTTCGACCTACCTGAATAGTTACCATTTAACATATTTTATTCTAACAGCTTGATACTGTATTTTTCTTTTCACTGCTTAAAATCACTAAATAACAACATTTCTCTTTTCACCTGCAAGATAGCTCTTTATATTCAGATATACCTCTCTTGCACAACGAGATCTTGCCTCATGACTTCCCCATGCCATGTGAGGAGTGATGATAAGCTTCGTACTATCTTGAATCTTTGCAAGTGGATTATCTGCTGCAATTGGCTCTTTTACTAATACATCGAGTCCTGCTGCCGCAATCTGTCCTGTAGTAAGAGCATCATACAATGCCTGCTCATCTACTACCGGTCCTCTTGCCACATTAATTAAAATAGCAGTATTCTTCATCTTTGCAAAGGCTTCCGCATTCATAATTTTCTCTGTTCTGTCAGTTAACGGACAATGTAATGATAATACATCAGATTCTGCAAGTAAGGTATCAAAATCTACTCTTTCAAAATCTGTTGTGTCATTTTTACCAGATGCGGAATAAAAGATCACACGACAACCAAATACTTTGGCAATCTCTGCAACCTTTCTACCGATATTTCCAAGTCCAATAATACCCCATGTCTTACCTGCGAGCTCTGTAAAATATGGCTCAAAACAAGTAAACAATGGAGACTTCTCATATTCTCCACTCTTGACATAAGTGTCATAAGCAGGAAGCTTCTCTAATAAATATAGTGCCATTGCAAAGGTATGCTGTGCAACGATTGGTGTAGAATAACCTACTACATTTGTTACTCGAATTCCATTCTTTTCACAGTATAACAAATCAACATTATTATATCCCGTTGCTGTTTCACAAATAAGCTTTAAGTTCTTGGCTCCCTGTAACGTGTTCTCATTTAACGGTGCCTTATTGGCAATGATAATATCAACATCTGCAATTCTCTCCGGAATCTGGTCAATACTTGTATTATCGTAATAAATCACCTCACCAAATTCTTCAAAATACGAAATATCCACATCAAATCCAAGACTCATTTTTTCTAATACTGCAATCTTCATATTGTTTTTCTCCCTTCCCCAATACAAACTTCTTTTCCTTGAAAAGCAAAGCCATATTTTCTGATATTTTCTTTTGGAACTCCTCTGGCTATCAGGTCTGCCTCATAATTCTTATCCTCTATCTGCTGTAACGCCGCCTGCACAGTATCCTCAATGCTCTTATCTCTTCTTGTATTAAATACCTTGAACTCTATGATAATGGCTACTTCTTCCTTATTCTTTGGCTCTAGCATAATATCATAGCGTCCAAAACCACTTTCCCGATTGGAAGTAATGATATATCGGTTTTCTAACGATACCATAAGTCCCAACACAAATCCATGATAGAAACGCTCCGGCTCTATTCTGGTTGTAGTATCAAAATAGCTGAACATGTCGCTGGATACACGGTTCATATATTCATTCATGGCTTCCACATCACCAAGCAACAATGCCTTTTCAAAGTCATTGTAATCACTATATACTCTATCAAACCAGCCTCTTACCATCTGGCGAAACATCAATTTTACCTCATGATTGGTTATTGCAAGCTCGTATTTTGGATCGGTAATATCCTCTCCATCTTTTTCATATTCCTCATAGGACAAAACCTTGAGATAACCACTTGCAAGCAATAAGCTCCAGATTGCCTTTTCACTACCATTAAGCTGATTATATACAATCTGCTCATCAATCGGCGTAATCAGATGCTCACCCTCTAAAAGCCTCTCAAACTCTGTCTTAATTCCCTTACTCCCTTCACGAATCAGCTTTCCTACCAAACTGTTAGAGCTTGTATTTGCCCAGTAGGTAGTAAACTTTCCTTTATCCAAAAAGTTTAAAATAGACCAAGGATTATAGATATCCTTTAACATCCCAAAGAAAAAGCCATCATACCAAAACTTTACTTTTTCTCTGTCTACATAACCGAATTCCTCTAATGATGCGAAAACCTCCTGCTCGGTAAAACCAAAAGCATCTGCATATTTATCCGCTGTTGTTGTAACCACTTCTAAGTTATTTAAATCCGAAAAAATAGATTCCTTACTCACTCTTGTGATTCCTGTCATCATACCTCTTTCTAAGTACGGATTAGTCTTAAAAGCTGAATTAAACATACTTCTTGTAAAGGTAACCAGTTCTTCCCAGTAACCTCTTACATACGCTTCCTGCATAGGAGTATCATACTCGTCTAATAATACAATTGTCTTTTTTCCATGATAGCGTGTCAGATAATCTGATAACTGGTGAATTGCCATGGTAGCATCACCATCATTCATATCTGCACTGACACGATTAAAGAAATCCTTATCCTTCTGTGTCATTACATCACTATCCAACAAATAGGAATGCTTAATATAGAGATTTTCTAATAACTGACAGATTTTATATCTGGTTCTCTCATAATCCTCTTCCTTCACATTTGCAAAGGACAAGCTAATCACCGGATAAGTTCCCTGCAATTCTCTGTACTTCTCCTCCTGCCAAATAGAAAGACCTTCAAATAACTCTCCCTTTCCAGCATAGCGAATTGAGAAAAACTGCTCAAGCATACTCATATTCAAGGTCTTACCGAAACGGCGTGGTCTGGTAATCAAAGTTACCGAATCTCCGCTTTCCCACCATTCCTTGATAAAAGCAGTCTTATCTACATAAAAGTAATTATTTTTTCTAATATCACTAAAGTCCTGAATTCCAATACCTACCGTTCTTGCCATCTTCCTTACTCCCTTTGAATTGAGCAATTATAAACTATTCTTAATCTTCTTCTAGTATAAAGGATTCCTTATAAAAAAACAATTATTGTTATAGTATACTTTGTTCCTAATAGTGTTTTTCTTTGACTCATATCAAAAAACCGTTATACGAAGTCTTATCTTTCCTCGTATAACGGTTTTATCTTTAAGCTTTATTTATTCTTAAATGTTGAACAAATCACTGTATACCTTTAATGCTCCGTCTGTTTCATGAGCAAGTACACGCTTTGCTAATACCTTACCTAACTGAACACCTTCCTGATCAAAGCTGTTGATATTCCATACAAATCCCTGGAACATAACCTTATTCTCAAAGTGTGAAAGAAGTGCACCAAGTGCTTGAGGTGTTAACTTGTCACCAATAATAATACTTGATGGACGGCCACCTTCAAAGTTCTTATTACGGTTTTCATCTGCTTTACCACATGCAAAAGCTACAATCTGAGCTACTACATTTGCACAAAGCTTCTGCTGGCTTGTACTATCTTCAATCACAACATCTCTTCCCATCTGATTGCTCTTAAATCCTACAAACTGAAGAGGTACGATATCTGTTCCCTGATGTAATAACTGATAGAAGGAATGCTGTCCGTTTGTTCCTGGCTCACCAAAGATGATAGGTCCTGTTGGATAATTTACAGGATCACCAAAACGGTTTACAGACTTTCCGTTTGATTCCATATCTAACTGCTGTAAATGAGCAGGGAAACGGCTTAATGCCTGAGAATATGGAAGAACAGCTGTATCAGGATATCCTAATACGTTACGCTCATATACACCAATCAATGCATCTAATAATGCAGGGTTTGCTAATATATCTTTATTCTTTGCAAGCTTATCTTCTGCTGCTGCACCATCGAGGAACTGTGCAAATACTTCTGGTCCAAATGCTAAGGATAATACTGCACCACCTACTCCAGAAGTAGAAGAGAAACGTCCTCCGATATAATCATCCATAAAGAATGCTGCTAAATAATCATCACTCTTTGCTAATGGAGATGTCTCACTTGTAACTGCAACCATATGCTTTGCAGGATCTAATCCGGAATTCTTTAATGCATCCTTTACAAAGGATTCATTTGTTAATGTTTCAAGAGTTGTACCAGACTTAGAAACTAATACGAAAAGGGAATGTGCAACATCAATTGTTGCTAACACGCCCGCTGCATCATCAGGATCTACGTTACTGATGAACTTTGCTTCCATTTTGAATGTGTTATTAACCTTTGCCCAATTCTCAAGAGCTAAATACATAGCACGAGGACCAAGGTCGCTACCACCGATACCAATCTGAACTACTGTTGTAAACTTCTCACCTGCAGCGTTTGCAATAGCACCACTATGTACCTTGTTTGCAAACTCAGCAATCTTCTGCTGTTCTCCAGTATAGAAAGCACGCTTATCGCCACCATCTGCTGTTACCGCTTCACCTAACTGTCCACGAGTCATATGATGAAGTACCATACGCTTTTCTCCAGTGTTGATTACTTCACCGTTGTAAAGAGCCTCAAACTTCTCTGTAAGCTGAGCTTCCTCTGCTAACTTTGCAAGAGCCTCTAATACCTTATCATCAACCTGCTTTGCTGCATAATTATAAACCATGCCCTCTGCCATTGGTACACTGTATTTTTTTACACGCTCTGCGCCATTATCTCCAGACATAACCTCTGCAAGATTTACACGACCAACCTTTGAAAGTTCCTGATAAGAAGTAAGCGTATCCATATTGTTCCACATAACCATGATCATATCCTCCTTGAAAAACAAATATTATTTATAAATGTTTGTTTTCAGTTTATTAGCCTTTAACTTCGTCATCATTTTAGCAAAGTTTTTTTCAGATAGCAAGCACTGATTCTATCTTTTGGAAAACGTTTTCATATCATGAATGATTTTAACAATTCTTCAAGCTCTTTTGCCCTTTTTCGGTAAATGACACAACTGCGCTTGCACCGGCAAAAGAGTGCCCATTATTTGGGACACTCTTTTAAAAATATTCTTCTTTATTCATTTCGTAATAAACATCCATGACGAGAAAATCACTTTCAACATTACCATTACGTAATATACCATATATTTTTCTATTATTATGTTCCGCACTGATTTCTTCAAGTAGTTTTTCATATTCATCCAAACCACCCTCAAACCTTACTCTTGCAGCCGGATCAATCTTCAAATGATATTCCTCATCTTGTCCTTGATTGGAATATATTTCTTTACAATTCGAATAATAAATCCGATAAATTAAATGTTCCTTCTCTATAATTGCACCATAATGCAATTCTATTAATCTATTAAGGAGTTCTGTTTTGTCTACATTCACCATGCATGTACGATTCTCACTGAACTCCGTATACAGTTCAGCTCTATGCATATACTTCACCATCCCTTAGATTTTCTTTTCATAATAGATGCCTGCAATCAATTCCATTGCACACTGTACACCAAGTAAAATCACAACTATAGTTCTTACACTAGAGATAGTAAATGTAGTGTTAGCATCAATGAAAAATGTAATTGTTTCCCAAAAAAAGTATATTATCCATAAAGATAATGCAGAAAATGCTCTTGCTTTTGAAATAACTGTATTCAATTCCGCATTATTCTTGTGTTTTACTCCGATGAATGCCCGCCAAACAAATAGAGCTAAGACCATTACCAATGATGCAATGAGCATACCTACGATAAGACCATGAATATTCATTTTTTATCCTCCTATCTGCAATACGATTTTATTATGTTGTGCTATTGAAAAGAACTGATTTAGAATGCACTATTCTCCTACCATCAGTTCTTTCCTTATTAAAACCAATTAGCACTTCTTTGCTGATACAACCGCTCCGGAAACTGCTGAAGCGATAGCTGAAGCTGCTCCTGCACACCCTGCAGAAGATGCTACAATTGCAGGTGTAGGTGTAAATTCAGCTTCAACATCACCTGCTCCCTGAATGTTTTCCATATCTGCTACATCCATTTCCTCAAAAGCAGCTCCAACAACCTTCTCCATTTTCTTTTCGTTCTCCATAGTATTATTCTCCTTTCAAATTCCTTTTTTATGATATTATTCATAACTACTTTAATTTTGTTTGACACAATAATAATTACACTTAACTATTTCTTAGCAACTACTATTTTTAATAGACTTTGCAACATCCTTAGAAAACTGATATGTTGCAGCCGCAGTAGATAATGCAGCACTAACAGATAGCAGTGCAGGTGTTGATTCAGCATCTATATCGCCTGCTCCCTGTACTATTGTCATCTCTTCCATTTCAAGATCCTCAAAAGAATCTCCTACTACATTATTAATTTTTTCCTGTTCGATATTTTTCTTCTGTTCCATATTCTTTCTCCTTTTCTTTGTTTAATGTGCTTTTATATTATTAGCTAGCTATATATTGCATCTGTTTCAATTAACATTTTCCAATCAATGTTACCAAAACAGTTGATGCCACAGGTGGTATAACTGGTCCAGTGCTAATTATAGAAGTAGTTACAATATGCCCTTCCGCTTCAACATCTCCAGATCCCTGAACCATCTTCATTTCATCGATGGTTAACTCCTCAAATGCTTCTCCTATAAATTCCCTTGATTTCATATTTTTTCTCCTTTTCTACTTTTTTATTTTCAATTACTATTTATATTTCTTGTTCCTTATGTATTGTATGTTATCATCTGTTACATTCATTATTCGCTTTTTGGAACTAACAGTATATAAATTGGAACCAACTGCATTTTTGCTATTAATTAATTGTACTTATAAGGGATATGTTATCTATTACTTCTTCGCCAAATCCTGCTGCCTTAAATCCAAAGGATACCGACCCACCTACCGGAATATTCTGATTGCTTCCGTCATTAAGTATGGAATAGTAATTATCATCCTTATCTTCTATAGTTGCACACCAAATTTCCTCAATAGTTGCATCATAAGTAAATTCTATTTTCCAGTCAGATATTGTTTGATTAGAATTATTTGTTATCGTAATGTTGACTATAGATCCTCCTTCCCATTGTGATGAAGTCTCACAACTAACTACATAATCCTTGGAATCTATCATATAATTCTCATTCACCAATATAATTTCATCAGGAAGTCTTATTTCTTCCTCACTCGATGTTTTTGTAGCAATAAAACCAAAACTGACTGCTCCTTCTGCCTCGATATCCTGGTTGTATCCCGCATTTGAAATGATAATATAGTCACCATCTTTACTAACTTCTCCATCCCAAATCTGCTCTATCTCACTGTCACAGTCCATTGCAATTTCCCATTTATGGATTGTTTCAGACGTTTTATTTGTAAGAGTCACATTCACATGGTATTTATCTTCATATTCTTCTATAACCTTATATTCTGCTGTTATACTATTCGTACTATAAGTACGTGATTTCTTATCGTTTTCTATTACCTCTCCCTCGTATATAGAGCCCATCTCAGAAATTGCGTTGTATATATTAATCTCACCGTTTCCATAATATATATCTTTTCCAACATCTCCTAGATCCTCGCTACTAGCTGTCAGAATCTTGATTGCATCATTTTTTTGAAAATACCGGTAATTCTCTTTGCCATAGGAATATACATCTGCAAAACATGCTGTTGCTACCGCAGAGGACAAGCTTGTTCCGTATGAAAAGGTATAACCCTGTGGAATTCCTGCCTCCACTAATCCATTGTCTATATATGTAGGACATGCAATGAATATACACGCCGTAAGATCAAGTAATCCATTTTGAAATACTAACTCTCCCCCGGGAGCACAGAAATCAACACAAGAACCATAATTGCTATAAGAAACTCCTGAATGATTCCATATTGCTGATATCGTATTAACTCCTTTTATCTCACCCGGCAAATGCATCTCTTTATTTGTCTCATAATTCTGATCCAAATTTATACTCTTGTTTCCGGAGGATGCAAAAACCTCAACATTATTATTTTCTGCGTATTTAATCGCACGTTTGAATGCATTTATAAGAATACGTTCATCACTATCATCCAGGCGTTTATATGTACCAAGACTTAAGTTTATTACATCATTTCCATCATTAACTGCATCCAATATTGCTGCAATAGTCCAAAGAGATTCTCCATCTTTTGCTCCCATTACCTTATATGGTGTAATTATGGCATCCGGTGCAATCTGTGCAATAATTCCAGCTGTGGCTGTTCCATGGCTATTACGATCGGTTATTGTATCATCACCAGTTACGTAAGATTTTCCATTTTTAACATTAATCTTTCCGGCTAATACAGGGTGCGTAGTATCT
The DNA here is from genome assembly GCA_017436865.1 of Lachnospiraceae bacterium. Lineage (GTDB taxonomy): Bacteria > Bacillota > Clostridia > Lachnospirales > Lachnospiraceae > COE1. The sequence continues at coordinate 6,238 of JAFSCH010000087.1, read as the reverse complement.
ACACCACTATCGATAAGCGCTATACTGACACCCTTTCCTCTAGCAAGTTTCAGAGATTGTCCGTTCTCCGTGACCTCATTTACATGCCAAGCCAGCATATTGAATAAATTAATTCCGACGTTACTCTTTCTTGAAAGATTCTCACTCTCTAGTGTAATATTGGAAATCATATTTTCTTCAAGTAAAAGCTTAGTTTCTTCAAGTTTGGGTAGCTCTCCTTTTAATTCGATTTTTTCTTGGATACCCTCATCCTGTACAATTTCTTCCACTCGCAATGTCTCTGGATAGATAAGATGCACAAGATTAATATCTTCATACACCTGAATTTGAATATTTTCATTTTTTTCCAAAATATCCTTCCGTACCTGTTCAATATCTGCGTCTTCCTTGAGCAAAAGATCTAAAGTTTTTTCCTCTGCTGCTTCTGCCTTTAAGGCAAAGCAGCAAAAAAATATTGGTACAAGAGTTGAAAGAAAAACCGTTAACAATAATTTATTAATTCTTCTATTTTTCATGTCCATTCCTCTTTTGTCTTAGTAATTAGTTATATTGTGGTTGCATTCTATAAAGATTTGCATAATATCCATCTTTGGACATTAACTGCTCATGATTGCCTTCTTCCACTATTCGACCTTTATCCATTACAATAATCCTGTCAAATTCACGAATAGTTGAAAGCCTATGCGCAACAACTACTAATGTAGCCTGCATATGGAATAGATGATCCATAACTATCCTTTCCGAAGCATTATCCAACGCACTTGTTGGTTCATCGAGAAATACAATTTGAGGATTTGAAATAATTGTCCTAGCAATTGCAATCTTCTGTCTCTGTCCCCCTGACAAATTCTGACCACTTTCAGAAATTCTAGTTTCTAACCCAAGTGGAAAGCTGTTTACTAATTCTTTTAGATTTGTTGCACCGATTACACGATTTATTTCATCATCAGAAAAATCTCTTCCCATAGTAATATTTTCCCTAATACTTCCACTGAACAACATATTTTCCTGAAGTACGATTCCAACTTTTTCCCTTAATCTATGTATATTCAAATCATTTACATCTTTCTTTTCATACAACACACGTCCCGTTGTTACCGGATAAAGACTTGCCATTACTTTCATAAGCGTGGACTTTCCTGATCCACTACCTCCTACAATTGCCACTTTTTCAAATGGTTTTATTTGCAATGAAATATTGGATATAGCATTTTCAGAGAACTGACTGTATCGATAAGAAACGTCTTCCATGCCTATCTCTCTGCATGGCTCAGCTGGCATTTCATCACCTTCTGTTTCCGTCTCATTTGGAGTATCCATAATGTCCAAAAGTCGCTCCAAATATATCTTGACAGTTACAATTTGTCCATATGAACTCATTATCGCAATAATCGGACACAAGAAGGATGCTCCTATCGAACTAAATGCAACAATTCCACCAATGGTCATTTTCTGTTGAATCACAAGCAGATATCCTCCAAGAAAAATACACAATGGATAAAAACTTTGAATGGTCTGAGTTGCGTTGTATAATACTGAAGAGTACATTGCTCTTTTCTTCTCTAATTCAATCTGCTTCTCAAAATTATTCAGCCATTTGTTATACAAATTATTTTGCGAATTGGTAGACTTAATAGTAAATATATTATTTACTATCTCATTTATCATGTCTTGCGATTTTGTAGTAACAACCATTTCATTCTGTGAAATTTTCCTATTAGCCTTTGTGTTCAAATACGATATTGCACATAACAGGACCGCAATAAATAACGTAAACAGCGCCAGTTTTGGACTATAACACAGCATTGCAATTAGATATAAGAAGAAGAAAACAATATCAATTACAAGCTCTATCATCCTATCGATGATAACCTGTCTAATATAAGTATTGGAATTAATCCTATAAATAAGCTCCCCTTTACTCCGATTTACAAAATATGAGTAAGGAAGATCTAGTAGTTGCTTAATCGTATCCCCCAAAAAACCTTTGTCAAACGCAGTTTGCAACCTGGTTATTACTCTAGTCCTTATCAGATTGAAAACAAAAAAGTTTGCTGACAATCCAATCAATAAAGCCATAAGAACTCTTATGCTCAAAAAATTTTGACCTTCAAATCCATCCACTATATATTGAATTGAATATGGTATTAAAAGACTCATACATTGCATAATCATTGAAAACAGCAATGTGGATACTAACAGTTTTCTGTTTTTCTTTGCATTCTCAGCTAGTACAGGATGAAGTCTTGGCACCTCAAAGTGCCTTTGTCGTTCATTTGTAGAATACAAAATTATCTTAGAAAAATGCTCTTCAAATTCTTCACTACTAAGTTTCTTTTTACCAGATGCAGGATCTACAAGTGAAACGGAATTTGATGTCACCTTTTCTACTATTACAAAATGCTTACGATCCCAAAATGCGATAAATGGTTTGGGAACAGCTTTGATTGAATCCATTCCAATTTTTATAGCCCTTGATATTACTCCGTTTTCTTTTAACACCTCCTGAATCTGCAGCAAATTGTATCCACCGTTCGGGACACCGTATCGTTCACGTAATCCTGATAGCTTTGTTTTGTCGGCAAAATAATCAATCATCATCGTGGCACAAGCTAGTCCGCATTCCGAATGTTCACATTGTTGTTGAAATCGAACTCTCAAACTACTACCTCCTCATATTTATATTTTTCTTTTAGATATTCCTCGAAGGATTCATATTTAAGCATTTCCGTGTTACACCAATAGTTGTACTCTCCAAACTCAATATCTATATTATATTTTTCAAGGTACTCTTTCTGATGTAGTGCTGCTTTTTTGATGTATGGGAAAAGCTTTTCTATATCGGCATTGGATTGATGAGGGATATCTGCATATTTGCAAATGCGAGACGCAATCTCTTCCGATACCTCCTCCATCCACCCTTCATTATTAAGCTGATTAGGAAGCATGGCTGCATTGGCACATGCAATTACATTTCCACCCATATAAGTCATAATATTACTCAACGGTTTAATAACGGTTTTGTGTCCATTTGTATCACAAGTACTGAGTACTACTACCGGTTTTCCTTGAAGCCTTAATGTGTGTGCCCACCACGAACATTTTTCTAATACCAATTTCAAATCTGCCGTGAAATAATGAAGATATACTGGAGATGCTATAATAAAAACATCCGATTCTAATATTTTCTCTTGAAGCATCATTAAGTCATCATTACTCATGCATTTTGTTTGTGTAAAACATTTTGCACATCCAACACAGGGTTCAATTTTATAATCTTGAGGATAGTAGTAATCAACTGAAAACTTTTCTTTATCCAGCCTTTCTGTTATTTTTTTTACAAACTTGGCTGTGTTACCTTCCTTTTGTCTAGTTCCAAATAAAACAAATATTTTTTTCATAAATGTATCTACCTCGCTTATAATTCTGCTTCTGTCTCCAGCAATAATATGTTGTTTATATTGCCAATTGCATATAAATACATCCAAACAACTCCATAAATTCCGTCAAACACCCCTTTACTTTCTATGTCACTTACTTTTGTAATCTTGTATCCATCAAAGAGAAAGCTCATGAATATGTTAGATACCCAGATATCAAGATATTTCATCCACTTTTCATCTTTGGTATAGTCATAAAGCATCTTCAGAGTTGTCACAATACTCCCATTTCCATGACAAAGTGTGTCTGATCCTAAAGTTTCGTCAAGCATAACCTCAAATTTTTTAATCAGGCTATTCAACTGCTTCTTATCAACACAACCGCTGTCGATACGATTTATCGCAATTCTTGCCTGGATCATTCCTGGATAACCCCAACACCATTTATAATCATTTTCTGGTTTAATTCCTAAACAATACTCCATATCCAACATTCTCTTAACTTCTGTACGATCATACTTTCCACATGATACAAGTCCATATGCCATTCCACTTATACCATGTGCAATACCAGCTTTAACTGTACCTTTTTCAAATTCTTCCGCATTTCTCTGGATTGTAATGTCAATAAATTTATCAATTGTTTCATTTGAAAGTTTAAGCTCAGGTAAGTATCTCTGAACCAATTTTAGAAGTCGAATAATTCCTGCAAATCCTGCAATATAGTCATGATATTCCATCTTTTCCAATTGTTCTCTGGTCACCGCATTTAGGTGCTTAACCGTTAAATTTAAATACTCCAAATCATAAACTGTATTAAAATAAATTTTTTCTAAAATCATTGGATAGATTGGTGAAAGCCATCCCGTAAATGCACCTGCAAAAAAAGTATTTTTAGTCTGTTTTACTGCCGTTTTTATTAGCTTATGATAATAATCCAAATATCTTTCTTCCTTTGTCTTGCGATACAGCTCCAGATATACAACTGCAATTCCGCTTAAACCTCCATAAAGACTTTGATCACATGCAAGTAATCTCCACTGTTTTTCTTTGTCACAGTCCAGATTAATAAAGGTACATTCATCTTCCATTTCATACGCGCTTCGCATTACATCATCTGCCAGATTTTGCGCCTGCTCGAGATAATGAACTTTTTTGGTTTCCTTCACCATTCCAGTTCGTTCTACCTTTCTGTTCAGATATGGATCCATAATTCCGAGAGAAAGCATCATTATAGTCTTTTGGAAGTCAATCAACTTATCTGATAGCTTCATAATTTTTCTACGAGTTGCTTCATATCCTGACATATTATGATAATGAGCATAAGTATTCCCACGACTGTCTATAATATCTTTCGAGTCCGTATATGAATAGAAAATTGGTATATCATTAAATAACAAATCATTTACTTCACTTTTGATAATTCGCTTGTCTCTATATGGGTATGCCCATATATTCATCATCAAACGCTCCCTATATTTCATGTCGCTATTATAATTCGGATGATCTGCATACCGAATCATTGAAGCATAACGTTCCGTAGACTTAAGCAAAGCTCGTACCTTTTTTCCTTTAAATATTTCTAACGCTTTTAATGCTTCATCTTTATGATTCATAATGAATTTCATAAACTGCTCAAAAGCGCCCATGATTACAAGGTTATATCTCGAAACATCTACATTTTCGTTCTCATCATACTGTGGTATATTGTTTCCACCTGCAAAATGCCCCTTCACATTTCCATAATGAAAATTCGCCGTATTTACATTTTTGGGTGCAAGAAATTCCTGTGTCAGTTCAGTGGCTGTTCCATTAAGTGCACTTAAATTGATTGCATCTTGTGTACCAACATGAATCTGCTTTGGTAATAATAATGAACATGCCACAGAATCCAATTCCAGATACTTGGTCAGATTATAAAATGCAGAGTCTTGACCAATTGGAGCTGGAACCTGGAAAAGCGTTTCCATATCAATAATAATTGGATATTCCCCATGTGCCACAATATTTTCTAAATGCAAGTCGTTGATATTCAGCAGATAACAAATTGCTACAAGATACCCATATCTTGTATAAAAGCGCTCTACTTCTGCATCTGACTTACAATACTTCTTGTCAATAAACTCGTTATATGTATAAGAATCCTTATAGATTCCTTTTGGAATTCGAACATCCAACATTCCTGATGCTTTTGTATACCAATTGATAAATGCTTCAAAAGCCTTATTGATCTTCAAATCCTTTGGTTTATAAACTAGTTTCTTATCACCGAATTTCAGGATTGAAACAGAATTACCTTGAGCATGTGAATCACCTGTAGATAAAGAAATATCTGTAAGCGTAAGCTTTTTACAACCTATAAACCTTTCAATTTCCTCATGATCTTCATCAATATGTAGCAGAATATCTGTATAGTTCTTTATTAGATACATTGTTCTAACAGTAGCAACTCTTGCAGCCACAGGATAACTTTCATAAAAGCTTAGGAAATCCTCTTTTTTTCCAAATGAATTTTCCAGAAATTCTGTAAACTGTTTCTTTTCATTCCTTGCTTTGAACTTATGATGTTCTTTATAAACTGCAAGTTTTAATGCTGTGAGCTTTCCTGTAATACTGAACATCTCTGTTACATGACTTTGCAAAAATGCATCCATTGCCTTATCAGTTACTTTAATATATTTCAATCTTTTGATAGTGTCTTTCATTTTTTTATTGAAACCTTAATCCGTGAAACTTGTTAACCCAGTTTTGAGCGTGTACCCGATAAGTACTGGGTGTAACACGGTTTTATTTCCAGTTTCTGTTTTCACCCAGTGGGTGAAGATAAAAATATATAAAATCCTTATGTTTTCTATGTT